>CALVXV010000025.1 GCA_944371685.1 uncultured Bacilli bacterium
ACCTTATCGACAAGCCCATAATCCAAAGCCTCATTAGCTGACAAAAAATAATCTCTTTCTGTATCATCTTGAATCTTTTCTAAACTTTGCCCTGTATTTTTACTTAAAATATTATTAAGTTTCGCCTTTAATTTTAAAATCCTCTCAGCTGCAATTTGAATTTCTGTCGCTTGACCTTTCGCCCCACCTAAAGGCTGATGAATCATAACTTCACTATTGGGTAGACAATATCTCATTCCACGCTCCCCAGAAGAAAGTAAAAACGCCGCCATACTCGCTGCCATACCTATACAAATTGTCGACACCTTACTCTTGATATAGTTCATCGTATCATATATTGCCATACCAGATGTAATACTGCCACCAGGTGAATTAATATATAGATTAATTGGATCATGATTAACTGAATCTAAATAAAGTAACTGGGCCACAATCGAATTTGCTAAGCTATCATCAATCTCGCCACTTAAAATAACAATCCTATCCTTAAGTAACCTTGAATATATATCATAAACTCTCTCACCATCACTATTTTTTTCAACTACACTTGGTATTAAATTCATAAAAATCCCTCCTATAAATATAATAGGTGTAAAGAAAAAATATTATTCTATAAAAAACATGACAAAATAATATATTTGTGTTAAGCTAAAATATAGAAAATAAAGGAGGCTCACCCATGAGAAATCTTAAATTAAAATATAAAAATACCTACTTAGAAGAAATTCCTGAAGATACAACCTTATATGAAGTATCAAAAAAAGTAAAATCTGATTTTAAATATCCAATCGTTGGAGCCAGATTAGGCGCATTCCTAGTTGGCCTAAATACTAAAGTGACAAACAACGAAAAAGTCGAATTTTATGATTTATCTACTCAAATAGGCAATCGTATATATTCCAGAAGTTTAGAATTTCTAGTAACCGTGGCCACTAAAAAAGTTTTAGGTGACAAAACTGATATTTTAATAAACTATTCGCTAGAAAACGGTATATATTGTGAAATAATAGGTCAAAAAATAACCAAAATAACAGCTGAAAAAATCGAAAAAGAAATGCGAAAGATGGTTGAACAAAAATTCACCTTCAAAGAAATGATTGTCGATAGATTTGATGCCATCAACTACTTTAAAAAACATCATCAATTAGATAAAGTAGAAAGCTTTAAATATATGACAAACCGTACTGTCACCTTATATTCCTTAGACGGTATATATGACTACTTTTATGGTCCTTTAGTTTACAACACCGGCCTTTTAGATAAATTTGGTATAATTTACCTAAAAGAAAATAGTTTCATCTTAACTTATCCAAGCATTCAAAGTCCAAATAAAGTTGATAAATATATTCATCATAAATTAACCTTTGACACTTATAAAAGTTTCCAAAAGTGGGGTAGAACCATCAATATCAGTACTGCTCCCGACTTAAATGCTATATGTACTCAAGGAAAATATACTGATATGTTAAGACTATTCGAAGCACACTACGAAGATCAATTATCTTTATTAGCCGAAGAAATATATAAAAAGAAAGATAATATAAAAATAATATTATTAGCCGGCCCATCATCGAGTGGAAAAACCACCACCGCTAAGAAACTATCATTATATCTAAAAGTCAAAGGTATTAACTCTCATAAAATTTCCTTAGATGATTATTTCGTCGATAGAATCAATGCTCCAAGAGATGAAAATGGTCAGTTAGATTTTTCAAGTATTGATTCAATAGACACCACACTTTTTGGCAACCACTTAACAAAATTATTGTCAGGCCATAAAGTTTTAATGCCAACCTTTGATTTTATAACCGGTAAAAAAGAATTTAAAGACAATTATTTAAAATTAGAAGAAGGCGAAATGTTAATAATTGAAGGCATTCATACTCTAAATGAAAAATTAACCCAAAACATACCAAGAGAAAATAAATTTAAAATATTTATGAGTCCACTAATTCATTTAAAATTAGATAATCATAATAGAGTTCATACAACTGATGTTAGAAAAATAAGAAGAATAGTTAGAGATAATCAATTTAGAGGCACTGACGCTGAAACTACTTTAAAGATGTGGCCAAATGTAGATAAAGAAGCAAGATTAAGTATTTATCCCTATCAAGATGACGCTGATGCCATGATAAACTCCTCACTAGGCTATGAGTTAAGTGTCTTAAGAATTTATGCAGAGCCACTATTATATGGTATTGATAGCAATAGTAAAGAATACCCAGAAGCTATGAGATTAATAAACTTATTAAGAAACTTCTTACCAATCACCAGTGAAGTCGTTCCAAAAGATTCAATTTTAAGAGAATTCATCGGTGGTAGTGTATTTGAAGAATAAAGAAAGGATTTGATAAAATGATTAAAGTCGCAATCAATGGATTTGGCCGTATTGGCCGTTTAGTATTTAGAATAATGGAAGAAGATAATGATATGGAAGTTGTCGCCATCAATGACCTAACTGATCCAGAACAACTCGCATATCTATTAAAATATGATACATCTCATAGAAGATATCTTCCAAATGAAATAACTTATGATGAAGATGGTATCATTGTCAAAGGTAGAAAAATAAAAATATATAAAGAATTGGATCCTAACAATTTGCCATGGAAAGAATTAGGTATTGATGCTGTATTTGAATGCACTGGAAAATTTACCAGCAAAGATAAAGCAATTGCCCATATAAATGCCGGCGCTAAAAAAGTCATAATATCCGCTCCTGCTAAAGGTGATTTAAAAACTATTGTTTACGGTGTTAATGAAAACACCTTAGATGGAACTGAACAAATTATCAGTGCTGCCTCTTGTACAACCAATTGTCTAGCCCCAGTTGCTAACATTTTAAATAATGCTTTTGGCATTAAAAAAGGTTATATGACAACCGTCCATGCCTATACTAATGACCAAACAGTATTAGATGTACCTCATAAAAAAGGTGCCAAATCAAGAAGGGGGAGAGCATCCGCTGCTAACATTATTCCCACCTCAACCGGTGCTGCTAGTGCCTTAGGTCTAGTTATTCCTTCTTTAAATGGAAAACTTGATGGCAATGCCATTAGAGTCCCTGTAACTACTGGCTCAGTTGTTGATTTAACCTTAGAACTAAATAAAAAAGTAACTAAAGAAGAAATAAATGAAGTATTCAAACAAAATCAAAATGAAACTATTAGTTATACAGAAGATCCAATCGTTTCTAGTGATGTTATTGGTGAAACTCATGGTGCCATAGTCGATGGTCTTTTAACCGACGTTTTAGAAACTGCAAATGGTGACTTAGTTAAAGTGGTCGCTTGGTACGATAATGAAATGAGTTATTCAGCTCAAATGGTTAGAACAGCTAAATATTTGTGTAAATAAACGCCAACATAAAATACACCTTTCTTAAGGTGTATTTTTCCATAAATTTGTAAAAAATCATAAAAAGGTTATAATATTACTGAAAGAGGTGATTTATCATGATATATTGTCCAAAATGCGGAAAAGAAAACGATAATGATTCTTTATTTTGTAAAAAGTGTGGATTTCCATTAGATGAAAACCCTGAAAATTATAATGAACCAAGCAATAAAAAAAATAAAAAAATTAAAACTAAAACCAAAAATAAACGTCATAATAAAACAAAAATAAAATATAAAAATACTAATGAAAAGCAAAAGGGAAAAATGAGTTTCTTCCAATCATTCATGATGTTTTTCTTCATACTATTAAGTATATGTGGTCTAGGCCTAGCTGGCTTTTTAGGTTATTATATCTATCAAAATAGTAATATTGAAGTGCCAGATGTGACAGGATATACTTACCAGCAAGCTGAAAGAACTTTAAAAGATTTAAAATTGCAAGCTCAAAAAATCGAAAAAATAGTTACAAATGAAGATGAAGTAGGCATTGTTATCAAACAAAGTAAAAAGTCAGGCTCCAAAGTAATGGAAAATACTATCATCAAATTAACCATTGGTGTATTAGATACTAAAGTAACCATGCCAAATGTAGAAGGACTATTACTAGATAAAGCCATAACTTTATTAAATAAAAATAATATAAAATACGAAATAAAATATGAAACATCAGATAAAGAAAATAATACCGTCTTAGATCAGTCGGTCAAAGCCAATAAAAAAATTGAAAACACTGAAATTGTCACCATCACTGTATCTAAAAAAGAAGAAACTAAACTCCCAGATTCTACCCAAGATAATCAAGATGAAAATAGTAATTCTAAAACAGATGATCAATTAACAAATAAGCAAGATACACAAAGTTAACTCATTTTTCTAAAATGAGTTTTTTTAAATCCATATTTTTTTAAAGCCCATCTTTTCAATGTCAAATAAAATTATAAAATTTATGATAATCTTGTTAATATTAAAAAAATAGTATAAAATAAAATTAGGTGATAAGAATGAAAAAAGGGTTTACACTAATTGAACTTTTAGCTATTTTAACACTCTTAGGCGTTATTGTTTTAGTATCAGTTCCCAGTATAATTTCAACTAACAAAACATCACAAGACAATAACTATAAACAGTACATTGCCAATATTCAAAATGCCACTGAAATATATATCGAAACCCATGCCGATAAATATGAAACTTTAAAAAAAAACAATGGTACTAAAGAAACAATCACCACTAAAACTCTAATCAGTGGTGGCTATATTCAAAGTTCGCTAAAAAATCCTAAAACAAATAAAACTATAAACGAAGAAGCTGGCTCAGTTACCGTTACTAATCAAAATGGTACACTAATATATGAATATAATGCAAGCTAAGGAGGAAACTATGAAAAAAACAATCAAAGATTATGACTTAAACGGTAAAAAAGTCATCATTAGATGTGATTTAAACGTTCCAATTGAAAACGGAATCATCAAAGATATAACTAGAATCAAAGCCAGTCTAAAAACCATTAGATATGCTAGAAAAATGAATGCAAAAGTTATATTATTATCCCATTTAGGACGTATAAAAAATGAAGAAGATAAACAAAAATATACTTTAAAACCAGTTGCTGAAGAACTATCTAAACTTCTAAGAAAAAAAGTAACATTTATAGACCAAACTAGAGGTGAAAAATTAGAAAAGGCTATTAACAACATGAAAAATAAAGATGTTATTTTAATTGAAAATACAAGGTTTGAAGATTTAGATGGAAAAAAAGAAAGTAGTAATGATAAAGATTTAGGACAGTATTGGGCTAGTTTAGGCGATATTTTTATCAATGATGCCTTTGGAACCATTCACCGTTCCCATGCCTCTAACTTAGGCATTGCCAGTAATCTCCCAAACGGTATTGGTTTTCTAGTTGAAAAGGAAATAAAAAACCTTACCAAACTAACACATAAACCAAAAAAACCATATACTATCATTTTAGGTGGTTCTAAAGTAAGTGATAAAATAGGTGTCATCAGTAATTTAATAAATAAAGCCGACTATATTCTAATTGGTGGTGGCATGGCCTTTACCTTCTTAAAAGCGGCCGGCTTTAATATTGGTAGTTCAATATGTGAAAAAGACAAAATATCATTTTGTAAACATTTATTAGATCAATACCAAGATAAATTAATCTTACCCATCGATATTATTACCGCTACTGAAATAAAAGAAAATGTCCCAGTTCATGAAAGATTTATCAATGAAATTGCCGAAGATGAAATTGGCTTAGACATTGGTCCAAAAACCTTGGAAGTCTTTAAACAATATTTAGATGATTGTAAAACAATCTTTTGGAATGGGCCTGTTGGTTATTTTGAAATTAAAGAATTCTCAAATGGCACCAAAGAGCTGTTAAATATAATCACTAATACTAAAGCTTACACCTTAGTCGGTGGAGGCGATACTGCAAGAGCTGTAGTAACATTTAATTATCAAGATAAAATAAGTCATATTTCAACCGGCGGTGGCGCATCACTTGAATTTTTAGAAGAAACAAGCTTACCAGCTTTAGATATTATCGATGAAAAATAATAAAAGAAACTTTATAATCATACTTGTTATCACCGCCATCATTTTATATTTTGCCCTAAAAGATAACTTTGCTGAAAAAGTAAAATACTTACTTTCATTTGATATTAAATGGTTAATCATATCTTTTGCCCTAATTTTAGCTTATTGGTTCTTAAAAGGCCTAGTATTATATTACTGCGCCTCAAAAGTAAATAAAGATTATACCGAAAAAAAGGGGATTCTTCTTATGGTCACCACGCAATTTTTTCATGCCATAACCCCCTTTGCCTCAGGTGGTCAGCCATGGCAAATATATAAATTAAAAAAAGATGGTCTTTCCTTAGGTGAAGCCACTAATGCCGTCATTCAAGATTTTATTGCCTATCAAATTGCTTTAGTCATGTTAGGTGGTCTTGCGATTATTTCTAATTATATATTTCACATATTTCCAAACGATTCTCTTTTAAAAAGATTAGTAACTATTGGTTTTATTATTAATACCGTCGTCGTTATTGTTTTATTCATCGTCGCTTTCAGTAAAAAATGGAACAAAAAAATTATCGACGGTTCTATTTCATTTTTATCCAAAATAAAAATCATTAAAGATAAAGATGAAAAATTAAAAAAATCTGAAAAATTCATTCATAACTTTCATCGAAGTGCGATTATCTTATTTAAAGATAAATTTAATATGTTTAGAATAATTTTCTTAAATTTCATTGCCTTAACCGGACAATATTTAATTCCTTTTACCTTACTAATGGGACTAGGCATATATATAAACCCATTAACTATCATTGTCACATCCGCTTATGTTATGTTAATTGGTTCCATGGTTCCTATACCAGGCGGAACTGGAGGCCTCGAATTCGGTTTCATGGCTTTTTTCAAAAACTTCATAACCGGACCAGAATTATCTATTGTTATGATCGTTTGGCGTCTAGTCACATATTATTTTGGAATCATCATCGGTGGACTTACTTTAAACTTTAATAAGGAGGCTAAATAATGCGTATCGGAATCTTTACAGAAACATATACCCCATATATTAGTGGCTTAGTTACTAGTGAACTAATGTTAAAAAATGCCTTAGAAAAAAAAGGCCACGAAGTTTACGTTATCACAGCCAACTTAATAAGTTCTAAATATGAGTATGATGAAAAAGAGCGAGTTCTTAGAATTCCAGGCATCCCAACCGGTATATATGACTCAAGACTAACTAGCATTTATCCAATTAAAGCAATTAATAAAATCAAAAGCTGGAACCTAGATGTCATTCACTCGCAAACTGAATTTGCCATCGGTACCTTTGCCAGACTATTTGCCAAACAGTACAATATTCCAATCGTTCATACATATCACACAATGTATGAAGATTATGTTCATTATATAACTAAAGGTCATTTCGATAAATCTAGTAAAAAACTACTCGAATATTTAACTAAATTCTACTGCGATAAAACTATTAATGAATTAATTGTGCCAACTAAAAAAGCCTATGATTTATTTAAAAAGAAATATAATGTTGAAAGAAATATTCACATCATCCCAACGGGAATTGAAGTAGAAAGATTTTACAAAGAAAAAATAGATCCTAAAAAAATATCTAAATTAAAAAAACAATATAATATTTCTAAAAAAGATTTCATCGCTGTTTTCGTTGGTAGAATTGCCGAAGAAAAAAACATCCCATTTTTAATAAATATAACTGAGGATTTAATTAAAAAAAGGCCGAACTTTAAACTATTAATTATTGGTGATGGTCCAGATAAAGAAAATTATGAAAAATTATCTAAAGAAAAAGGTTGCGACAAGAATATAATATTCACTGGTAAAGTTCCTTGGGATGACATTCCAATCTACTATCAACTTGGAACAGTTTTCATCTCCGCTTCGCAAAGTGAAACCCAAGGCTTAACTATTATTGAAGCTATGGCTGCCTCATTGCCAGCACTATGCATCAATGATGAAAGTTTTAGAGATACAGTTGTCGACGATTTAAATGGATTTTTATTTCAAGATGAAACATCATGTAAAAAAGTAATTAATAAAATAATGGATGATAAAAAATTATTAACAAGTTTACAAAATGGTGCTAGAAACAGTGCAGAATTACATTCATCTAAATATTTCGCCGAAAAAGTCCTAGACGTTTACAAATTGGCCATTAATAATCGAAAACCTAGCTATAAAGAAAAAATCACCAATTTCTTTAAGAAGGTGTTTTCATGAGTAAAATGATTTTAGCTAATTTAAAAATGTATCAATGCACCAAAGAAGAAGTAAATAACTATATAAATAAATTAAAAGGAGTAAAAAACAAATTTATAGTTTTTCCTTCCGTTATTTATTTAGAAAAATTCATTCAAAATAATTTTATTTGTGGTGTTCAAAACGCTTCAGCTCATGATCCCGGTCCATATACTAGTGAAATTTCGGTTCACGCCCTAAAAAACATCGGCGCAAAATATATTTTATTAGGGCATAGTGAAGTAAGACAAAATATGTCAGAAGATGATGAATTAATAAATGCCAAAATAAAACAAGCTTTAAATAATAAATTAAAAGTAATTTTGTGCATCGGAGAAAATTTAGAAGCTTATAATCAAAGCCAAACTAAAAATATTTTAAAAAATCAAATATTGAAAGCTTTAAAAAACATAACCGAAGAAATCATCATTTCATATGAACCAATATGGGCCATCGGTACTGGCAAAACGCCAACCAATAATGAAATTGAAGATATTGTAAGTTATATTAAAAGTTTATTTGATTATGATGTAAAAGTATTATATGGTGGTAGTGTATCAGAGCAAAACATAAACCAGTTAAATCTAGTTCCAAACGTCGATGGATTTTTAATTGGTAAAGCTGCCACTACTCCAGGTAGTTTAATAAAAATTATAGAAGTTGCTGAAAAGTAATTTCTATTTTTTTTCAAAAATTATTCGACAAAACTAGCTATTTTTTACTCTGGAAAATAGTGTCAATCTTTTGTATAATTTGAATATAGTAAAGGGGAATGAAAATGGAAAGAATAAATATTTTAATGATTGATGATAATATAAACCTAATAGAAATGGTTAAAGAATATTTTAAAGAAAACGATAAAATAAACATCACCTTTGAAGCTCATGATGGTGAAGAAGGCATCAATGAACTTACTAAAAATAATGATAAGATAGATTTAATTATCTTAGATTTAATAATGCCAAACAAAGATGGTATATATGTCTTAAGTGAAATGAAAAAACGTGGTATAAATAAAAAAGTCATTGTTGCTACTAGTTATAACGCTGCCGAAGTAATTAGAGAAGTATCTGAATTTGGTGTCAGCTATTATATCTTAAAACCTTTTGATTTAACTGACCTAGAAAAGAGAATTTATGATATAACTAAAAAAGATAAAGGTAATAAAAATATTGATTTTTATACTAGCAACCTTCAAGTTTCAATCACCAAAATGCTACATGAACTAGGTATACCTTCACATATTAAAGGTTATCAATATATAAGGGAAGCTGTAAACATCATCTTTGAAAATCCATCAGTAATTGGTGGCATCACGAAAGAGCTGTATCCAGAGCTAGCCAAAAAATTTAATACTACCACCTCTAGAGTCGAAAGAGCTATAAGACATGCTATAGAAGTAAGTTGGAATAGGGGTAACCTAGACTTTATGGAAGAAATATTTGGTTATAGTGTTGATATTGACAAAGCCAAACCAACTAACTCCGAATTCATGGTTACAATTGCTGATAAATTAAGATTAGATTTTCACCAAGTAAACTAATCTTTTTTTCTTTTAAAAAAAATTCATCCATGTTATAATTAATATAGTAGGTGAGAATATGAAAAACAAAGGATTTACATTAGTTGAATTATTAGGAACAATTATTTTACTTGCCATCATATCTTTAATAGCTTTACCTTCAATTTTAAATGCTCTAAACACCTCCCAAGCAGAAATAAATGAATCGTATCGCTATGCTGCTATAACTGCTGCGAGAAATTATATTAATGACAATATGGATGCTTACCCTAAAGCCCTAGAAAATGCTACAGAAGATAAAGAATATGGTGAAAATGGCAATCTTCAAATTCAAATGTTATTAGACGAAGGATATATCACCGACTCTAGCATAAACGAAAAAAACACCTGTGAAATGATGAATGACTATATTAAAGTAACGAGTGACTATAAAAAGTATAATTTTGAATATGTAGAAGTAGGAGATGAAGGAAGATGCGATTAAAAAACAACGGTTTTACTTTAATTGAATTATTAGCTGTCATTGCCATATTGGCCATTATTGCAACTATTACCGTCCCAACGGTTATTAATGTTTTAAAAGACTCTAGGAAAAATGCTTTTAAAGATAACGCTATGGCTATAAGTAGAGCAGCCCAAAACTATTATGCCTCATCTTCGATAACCCAAAGTGTCAATTTGCCACTTCTAGTTACTTTTAATGATAAAAAAGAAACCAATAAATATTTTAGTAATGCTACTAATGAATGGGAAACATCAAGTGAAAGAATATTAGACTATACTGGTGAAAATCCAGACACTGGTAATATTTGCATTGATAAAAATGGCAATGTATCTATGGCTATATATAATAAAAACACATCCACTTGTGCCACCAAAGATGCCAAAGATAAAACCATAACTATTGAGGAAATAGAACCTGAAAATTGTCTTATAACCGAAGATTCTTGTTTTTAATATCTAAGTCATCTTAGATATTTTATTTACACTTCAAACTATCCGTGATATATTATTTATCAGAAAGGAAAATAATTATGTGGAAAATAGGCAATATTGAAATAAAAAATAGAGTTGCTCTTGCCCCCATGGCTGGCATATCCAATCCCGCTTATATGAAAATTGCCGAAGAAATGGGTTGTGGCTGGGCTATTACTGAACTAATAAGTGCCGAAGCTATTGTTCGAGATAACCAAAAAACCTTTGACATGTTAAATGGATTTGAAAATTTATCTATGCCTGTTAGTATTCAACTATTTGGTTCTAATCCAGATAGTATAGCTAAAGCTGCTCAAATAATCACTAAAAAATATCCAAAAGCTTTAATTGATATTAACATGGGTTGTCCAGTTCCCAAAGTTGCCATATCTGCTAATGCTGGTAGTGGGTTATTAAAAGATCCTGCTAAAGTCTATGAAATTGTCAAAGCTACTGTAAATGCTGTTAAAACTCCAGTCACGGTTAAAATTAGAAGCGGTTGGGATAATAGTACTATAAATGCTAAAGAAATAGCCAAACTATGTGAAAAAGCCGGAGCTAAGGCCATTACCATTCATGCCAGAACTAGAGCACAAGGATATTCTGGCCATGCCGATTGGAATATTATCAAAGAAGTAAAACAAAGTGTAAAAATTCCTGTAATTGGTAACGGTGATATCAAAACACCAATAGATGCTAAAAAAATGCTAGATATGACAAAATGCGATGCCGTTATGATAGGCAGAAGTGCTTTGGGAAACCCATGGATTATAAAAAATACCATTCATTATTTAAAAACAAACGAATTATTGCCAAACGTAAACATCCAAGAGAAAATAAAAATGATAAAAAAACACTTTAATTATCTATTAAAAATAAAACCAGAAAAAACCGCACTTTTGGAAATGCGGGCAAATACTTGTTATTATTTAAAAGGTATTCCAAATACATCAAATATAAAAAAAGAGTTATTTAAAACAAATACCAAAGAAGAATTTATAAAAGTAATCGACCAAATAAAAACCTCTAGCCAACTAAGCTAGTGGTTTTTATCGTAAATAGGTCACCCGGTGTACAGTTTAAATAAAAACAAAACTCCTCAATATATTTAAATGATATCGAAGTCGTTTCACCTCTAATTATTCTATTCAAATTCCTAGAAGTTATATTCATCTTTTGACATAGCCAGTATTTACTCTTTTTTTCTTTTTTAAGTAATTTTTCGATATTTACATTTACCATATGCTCACCACTCCTAACAAAATTGTATCCAATATAGTAAACATAAATAAGATACTTACATTACCCACACAAATCATAACCAAATTATATAAATATAAATAAAATAAAATTAACTTGTGGTACAAACGCTTTATTTCCTTGTTTAAAATAATCGTTCATTTTCTTTACACAATTAAATGTAATACCCTTGCATTAACAAAATAAATGGTTTATAATTATCATAGACAAGAGTAGACAAAA
>CALVXV010000026.1 GCA_944371685.1 uncultured Bacilli bacterium
GAGCCCAAATGATATGATGAAAATATGTTGACAAAGCATAAAATATGTAGTAATATTTTATGAAGTAAATAGAAAACCGAGGTGAAAATAATGACAAATACAGATGAAGTTTACGTAACTGAACAAGGTTTAGCTGACATGAAAAAAGAACTAGAATACCTTAAAATGGAAAAAAGACCGGCAGTTATAGAAGCTTTAAAAGAAGCCAGAGCCTTAGGCGATCTAAGCGAAAATGCCGAATACGATGCTGCTAGAAATGAACAATCAGAAACAGAAAATCGTATAGCAGTCTTAGAAAAACAAATTGAAAAAGCAATCGTTATCAAAAACGTTAAAACCGATAAAGTTTCAGTTGGTAACACCGTTGAATTAGAATATGTTGGAGACGATGATAAAGACACTTACACAATCGTTGGTGTCAAAGAAGCTGATCCATTTGCAAACAAAATTTCTAATGAATCACCAATCGCTAAAGCTATTATAGGCGCAAAAGTTGGTGACACCAGAACTGTTAATAGTCCTAACGGTGAATATCAAGTTAAAATATTATCTATAAGCTAAAGGACAACTAAGTCCTTTTTTGTTTATTAGAAATTTGTTACTATAAAAATTCCATTTACAAAAGCGAGTGCGTTATAGTTATTAAAATAATGATGAGGTGTGATGATATAAAAATACTAAAAGACTATGTATTTAGAAGGAACCACCAAAAAAGCAAAAAGCAGCAAATTATTTTTCTTGACTTCTAGTTACATTACCTTTACAATAGAATTAGGGAAAAAGTTCCCATATGGAGGTAAAATATGAATAATATTGTTTTCTCCATATTGCTGATCTTAATTGGCCTTTTTGTTGGTATTATCTTTATGATAATTTTAAATTCTATTAAATTAATGAATGCTTCCAAAAAAGTTCAAAGCTTGCTTGACAACGCCAAAAAGGAAGCTGATAAACTAAAACGTGATAGTATTTTAGAAGCAAAAGAAGAAAATCATAGATTAAAAATTGAATTAGATAAAGAAACAAAAGAAAAGAAACAAGAAATTAAAGACTCCGAAGAACGTCTTTTAGCTCGTGAAGAAAGCATGGATAGACGCGACCAAACCCTGCAAAATCGTGAACAGATGCTGGAAGATAAAGAAAACAATTTGATACTTAAGCAAAAAGAAATTCAAGAAAAGCAAATGGAGTTAGAAGAAACGAAAGATGAACAAATCAAATTATTAGAAAAAATTGCTGGTTATTCAAAACAAGAAGCTCGCGACCTTATAATGAAAAAAGTTGAAAATATGATGAACTTAGAAATAACCTCATACATCAAAGACCGCGAAGCTGAAGCAAAACTACAAGCCGATAAAAGTTCCAAAGAAATGTTGGTCTCAACCATGCAAAGATATGCAGCTGATATAGCGGGTGAACAAACCGTTACTGTAGTAACTTTACCAAATGATGAAATGAAAGGAAGAATCATTGGTAGAGAAGGACGAAATATCAGAACTTTAGAATCAGTTACTGGTGTCGATTTAATTATTGATGACACCCCAGAAGCTTTAGTATTATCAAGCTTTGATCCTTATCGTAGAGAAATAGCTCGATTAACACTAGAAACTCTAATCAAAGATGGACGAATTCATCCAAGTAGAATTGAAGAAGTATACGATAAAACACTTAAAGAAATGCAAGCCAATTTAATTGAAATTGGAAATAATGCCTTATTTGAACTAGGTATTACTAAAATGGAACCAGAATTAGTAGAAACAATTGGTAAATTACAGTTTAGAACAAGTTATGGCCAAAATGCCCTAAAACATTCCCTAGAAGTTGCCAATTTAGCTGGACTTTTAGCTGGTGAACTAGGTGAAAACATCACTTTAGCCAAAAGAGCTGGACTACTTCATGATATAGGTAAAGCTATCGATCACGAAGTTGAAGGTAGCCATGTTGAATTGGGTGCCAATTTAGCAAGAAAATATGGTGAAAACGAAACCGTTATTAATGCTATTGAATCACATCATGGCGATACTGAACCAACAAGTATTATTAGTACTCTTGTTGCGATTGCTGATACTATTTCCGCATCACGTCCAGGTGCTCGTAATGATTCTTTAGAAAACTATATAAAAAGATTAACTGAACTTGAACAAATTGGTAACGATGTCGAAGGTGTAGAAAAGGCATATGCCGTTCAAGCTGGTAGAGAACTCAGAGTCATCGTTAAACCAGAAGAAATTGATGACTTAGAAAGTCATAAAGTAGCTAGAGAAATAAAAAATAAAATTGAAGAAAACTTACAATACCCAGGAACAATTAAGGTTGTAGTTGTAAGAGAAACGAGAGTAACCGAAGAAGCCAAATAAAGCTTCTTTTTTCTTTACATTTTTTAAAAAATATGGCAATCTTTGGAGTATATTACACTTAAATAAACAAACATAATATTTTAAATAAATAATCAAACTAAAATATCTTTTAATAATGATTCCTTTACACTTTTTGCGGAATTTGGCGGTCTTTGAAGAATGATACCTAAATCGTTGGATTTTCTCCAGAAGTAACATTACTATTAGAATTAACCCCAACATATAAAACAATTAAGGCCGCTATAAAACTAAATATACTTGCTAATATTTGAAAATCTGAAAATTCATCATCAAAATTATATTTTTTCTTAACATTTTTATCCCTAATATTAATATAAATAAATATTCCAGCCACTACAAACATTACTAACCTATTAAATATTAAAATATCTGTAGCTTCTTTTTCATCATAAAGAGGCTCTTTTTTCTCTAACTTCATCAAAAAATCATAAGATAAAGTAATAGATATAATTGTTGTAAAAAGCAAGATAACCGACAAAATTATTTGCCATATAATAAGTTCAGCTTCTTCTAAATTATAATTAGTCATTCACTTTCCCTTAATTTTTTTAATTCCAAAAGCTCGCTCACTGTTACAAATTTATATCCTTGCCCCTTTAAATTTTTAAGTATATCATCTAAAGCATTTAATGAATACTCATGGTTATCATGTAATAATATAATACTTCCGCTTTTGACATTGGGTAAAATATTTTTCAAAATCTTATCCTTAGTTTTTACTTGCCAATCTCTGGAATCAACATCCCATAAAATAAATTTTAAATCAGTATAACTTTTTAACTTACTATTATATCCACCATAAGTAGGCCTAAACAAATTAGGCGTAAACCCTGTAACTTTTTTAATAGCCTCTTGTGTCTTACTTATCTCTGCTTGAAATTCATCCTTAGATAATCTAGTAAGTAACTTGTGATCATAAGAATGGTTTCCAATTTCACTTCCTTCCTCAAGCATTCTCCTCAAAGTATCTCCATAAAACTCCACTTTGTTTCCTATTAAAAAGAAAGTCCCAGAAGCATCATATTTTTTTAAGACATCTAAAATTTTTTCTGTATATTTACTAGGACCATCATCAAAAGTAATTGCAACAACTTTGTCATCTAAAGAAACGTTCTTCTTTTTTATTGATAAATAAGTATCATTACCCTCAGCTTTATCAATATCAATCAATAATTTCAAACTATTCAGAGGAATATCTAAATAAATAAGCTCATCATGGTCACTTTTAATCTCAGCTGGATTAAAATAAATAGTCAAATTTTCATCATCAATCGTAAAAAAATCATAACTGACATTGCTCAAAAAATCCATATCTGCATCTTGATACTTTTCTAAAAGTTCCTTCTTTATTTCATAATCTAAACCATCTAAATCTTGAACCAAATCTTCCATCGTAAGGAACTTATCATTATGCTTATTATAAGTAAATGTTTTAATTTTGTTAATTGTCCTATCTGTAACAATCTCCGTTTGTAAACTTACATTAATAATATCGTTATTTACCTCTTTATAACTGTAAGAAATATTAAGCTCTGGTGTATTAATATAATCCATTTTTTTAAAATTATAATAGATTTTATTAACATAAGAACTAATTGCCTCATCTAAAACATTAATACTTGTAACAGGATAGTTAATAGATACATATGCATTATCTTTACTTATATAACTCTCAGTCCCCTTTGCCTTCGCACATCCACTAACCATTAAAATAATCATAAAAATAATAGATAATTTTCGCATTTAAACCACCCTTAAATAAGTATATGATTTGTTTGCTATAAACATGCCAAAAAGCGAACATTCTACCTTTTAGTGCAAAAATAAAGCGAAAACAAAAATGTGGAAAAATTACAAAAAAAGAAAAATAATGAAATAGCAAAAATTCAAAAAACAAAAAATGTAAAAAACGAAAAAAATACACAAAAACCGAAAAAAACACTGAAAAATAAAGGACAAAACCGTTTTTGTAGCTCAAAAAATAACATATTGAAAAATTCAAAAAATAACAAATGTCAAATTTTACAAAAAAGTCAAAACTAAAATTTCCTGAAAAATAAAGCAAAATAAAAAACGTGATAAAAAACTTTTAAAAAGCGAACATTTTCTATTGACTCCCACATAATAGTGGTATATAATCATTTTAGGATATGGGAGGTACTTATGACAATTGAAGAAGAAAAATTAGACTATCTAACAGTCATAAAAAGAAGTGGAAAAAAAGTGCCATGGAACGGCACTAAAATAGCTCTTGCTATCAAAAAGAGTTTTGACAGCTTAGAAAAAGATGAAGAAAAACATTATTCAGAAAAAGATGTTAATAAAGTTTATAATGCAGTCATTAAACGTATTGAAAAAGAATATAAAAATGAAGAAAAAATTAAAATAGAAAATATCCAAGATTTAATTGAATCAGAACTTCAAAAACAAGGATACCCAGATGTATATAAAGCCTTTGCTGATTATCGTGAACGCCGAAACATTTCAAGGCAAATATTCTTCGGTGAAAAAAAGCAACATAAATTTTTAAAAGCCTTAGAAAGCTTAGGCTTAAAATCAGCTCATGAAGAAAACGCTAAAAGAGAAAATGCCAACGTTGATGGCGATACAGCCATGGGAACTATGCTTCAATATGGATCTACCGTTTCTAAAGAATTTGCTAAAGCATATTTAATGAAACCAAAATTTGCTGAAGCCCATGAAAATGGCGATATTCATATTCATGATATGGACTTCTTACCAATGGGTACAACAACTTGTTGTCAAATTGATTTAAATAAATTATTTAAAAATGGTTTTTCAACTGGTCATGGATTTTTAAGACAACCAAAAGACATTCTTAGCTATTCTGCTTTAGCCGCCATTGCTATTCAATCAAATCAAAATGACCAGCACGGTGGTCAAGCTATCCCAGCCTTTGACTATTACATGGCTCCAGGTGTACTAGCTACTTTTAAAAAGCAATTAAAACAAGCAATTTACGATTATTTGGATTTAATTGATTTAGAATATTATATTAACATGGATAGAATAGCTAAAGAAATTGATAAAATAAAAACAATTGATATTGACTTAAGCATGTTTGAACCTTTTACTAAAGGATCAAAACAAGTAGAAAGATTATTCAAAAAAGCCTATGAAAAAGCTTATGAAAAAACTGATAGACAAACATACCAAGCTATGGAAGCATTCATTCATAATCTAAATACCATGCATTCTCGTGCCGGTGCGCAAGTACCATTTTCATCTATTAACTTTGGAACTGACACATCACCAGAAGGTAGAATGGTTATGAAAAATTATTTACTCGCCACTGATGCTGGTTTAGGTAATCATGAAACCCCAATTTTCCCAATTTCTATTTTTAAAGTAAAAGAAGGCATTAATTATAATAAAGAAGATCCAAATTATGATTTATTTAGATTAGCTTGTGAAGTATCTGCTAAAAGATTATTTCCAAACTTCTCATTTATTGATGCGCCATTTAACTTGGAATATTATGATCCAAATAACTTTGAAACCGAAGTTGGATATATGGGTTGCCGAACTAGAGTATTAGGAAATAGCGTTGATCCAAATAAATCTATTACACCAGGTAGAGGTAATCTTTCATTTACATCTATTAATTTACCAAGACTAGGTATTAAACATGGTATTGTAAGTGGCGAAACAGACTTAGATGGTTTCTTTAAAGAATTAGAAGAACTAATGGACCTAGTTAAGGACCAATTACTTGAAAGATTTGAAATACAATGTTCAAAAAGAATATATAATTTTCCGTTTTTACTAGGTCAAGGTGTGTGGATTGACAGTGAAAAACTAAAACCAACCGACCGCTTAAGAAAAGTATTAAAACACGGAACTTTAACTATTGGCTTTATTGGCTTAGCTGAATGTCTAAAAGCCTTAATTGGAAAACATCATGGTGAAAGTGAAGAAGCTCAAAAGTTAGGCCTAAAAATAATTGGCTTTATGAGACAAAAAACTGACGAATATACTAAAGAATATAACCTAAACTTTAGTTTAATTGCTACACCAGCTGAAGGTTTATCTGGTAGATTTACCAATATTGATAAAGCTATATATGGAAAAATCAAAGGTGTAACTGATAGGGACTATTATACTAATTCATTCCATGTTCCTGTTTATTACAACATTTCAGCTGTTAAAAAAATTCAAATTGAAGCTCCATACCATGCATTTACTAACGGTGGACATATCAGTTATGTAGAATTAGATGGAGATACAGCTATGAATGTCGATGCCTTTGAACAAATCATTAGAGTTATGCATGATAATGGAATTGGTTATGGTGCTATTAACCATCCAGTAGATAGAGATCCCGTTTGTGGATATACCGGAGTAATTGGTGATTTCTGCCCTGGCTGTGGTCGTAAAGAAGGCGAAGGAGTCCCAATGGAAAGAATAAAAAATGCAAGCTTAAACACTTGCGGAGGAAGATAGGAGGAAAATAAAATGAAAGCAGACGAAAAAAAAGTAGGAGAAGGAGTAAAATTCGAAAGAATTAGAAGAATTACCGGTTATTTAGTAGGAACAACCGACAGATTCAATAATGCTAAAAGAGCTGAAGAACACGATCGTGTAAAACATAGTACTACTGGTCTTGCAAAGGCCACAAAATAATGCAAATTCGTTTAGCCAGTGACTTACAACCTGATAGTATAGTCGATGGCCCAGGAATTAGAACCGTCATTTGGACTCAGGGGTGCAGTCATAACTGTCAAGGATGTCAAAATCCTACAACCCATGATTTTAAAGGCGGCTTTTCTGTCACTATAGACGAAATTAATAAAGAGTTAGATTCTCTTTTAGGTCAGCAAGGAATTACCTTCTCAGGTGGAGATCCCATGTTTCAACCCAAAGCATGTGCCCAAATAGCTAAACATGCCAAAGAAAAAGGTTTAAATATTTGGTGTTATACCGGCTTTACCTACGAAGAAGTATTAAAAAGTAAAGATATGTCTAACTTTTTAAAATATATTGATGTCTTAGTTGATGGTAAATTCGAACTCGACCAGTTTAGTTTAAATCTTGACTTTAGAGGCTCTAGGAACCAAAGAATTATTGATGTAAAAAAAAGCCTCAAAGAAAATAAAGTAGTTTTGCTTGAACAATATATGAAAGAACGTACTCATAAAATCGAAGTACCTCGTAAAAAACATGTATATATATAAGGAGAAATATGAATAAAGAAGGATTAAAAAAGATAAGTTATGGCGTTTATATTGTAAACACTGTAAATAGTGGTTGCGTAGTTAATACTCTAACTCAAGTGACAAATGATAAAATAACAGTTACCATAAATAAAGATAATTATACTAATAAAATGTTGAAAGAATATAAAAAATTTAATGTAACTGTATTAACTAAAAATACTGACATGACAGTTATTCAAACCTTTGGTTTTACCTCTAGTAAAGATAATGACAAATATGCAAATTTTAAAACTGAAGCAGATAGTAATAACATTCCATATATTAAAGAAGATATGGCCGCACTCATTGAAGCAGAAGTAACCGATATAATTGATGTTGACACCCATACCATATTTATAGCTAAAATATTAAATACAAAAAAACTATCTAATAATGAAGTAATGACATATGATTATTACCACAAAGTCAAAAATGGTGTGACTCCACCGAAAGCTCCAACTTATGAAAAGCCAAAAAAAGGCTATAGATGCAAAATTTGTGGTTATGTCTATGAAGGTGAAGAATTACCAAAAGATTTTGTTTGCCCAATTTGTGGTGCTCCTGCCAGTGCCTTTGAGAAAATAGATTAAACTATTTTCTTTTTTATTGACAATTTATTTCACCTTTGATATTCTAAAAGAGAAGGTAGGGGAGAAAATGAAAAAAAGTTGTAAGTTTTTATGTTTTATGTTAATTGTTTTCATGATGACGGGATGTATGAAATTTCAAACGGATATGAAAATAAATAAAGACAAAAGTATGGATTTTACATTGACATATGCCATTGCCAATAGTTTAGTAGAACAGGCAAAGCAGGCAGCAACATCTAATAATGAAAACTTAGATAATGAAAGTTTAAAAGAATTAGAAAAGCAAGGATTTAAAACTGAAGAATATTCTGACAGTTCAATGACCGGCATTAAACTATCTAAAACATTTAACAACATTGATGATATTAGTAGTGAAAAAGAAGTGGATTTTGACTTAGAAGCTATAATGAATGGCTCAGAGCAAACTGATATGTTTACTATTAAAAAAGGATTTTTTAAAAACACTTATACTTTGAAAATAAAAAATAACACATCAGAAGAAGTTGAAAGTGATATAACCAATAACAATTTAACATCTGATAATCAAATTGACTTTTCATCCGATATGGATTTATCTATGCTTTCATCTTCTATGGACATGACATTTAATATTAATTTACCTTATAAGGCTATAAGTAGTAATGCTACATCTACTGAAAATGATGGTAAAAATTTAAAATGGAATTTATTAGATACAAATATTCAAAATATAACGGCAAAATTCGAATTATATAATATGAATAACATTTATTTAACTATTGGTATTGTGATTGTCCTTATAATAATTGTTATTATAATAATAAAAAGAAAGCCCAAAGCACCAGTAGGCACCCCAATTACAGTAAATGATAAACCAGTAAATAATATTACCCAAAATCCAGAACCTGTCGCACCTATCATAAATAAAACACCTAATCAAACGGTTGCTGAAATGAATAATGGTCAAACATTAAATACTAACATTAACTCACAACCAGTAAATACTGTAAGTGTAAATCCAAAAGAAAATATAAATAATAATATAAAACCAGTAGAAAATAATGAAACAGTAAACAATATAAATCCAACACCAGATAATCCATCAAATGTCAATCAAAATAATGCCTATGCAGTAGAAACTTTAGATGTTGATACATTAATTCCAACTCCAAATCAACAAGTAATATCAACACCAGCAGTACCACCCATGCAAGAGTCTGAAGTAGAAACATTGGATATTAATTCAGAATCACAAACACCGATGCAACCTTCGACAAATAATACATTCCTAGATGAAAAAAATAACATAAGCTAAAAATGAAAGAGTCTATTATAGACTTTTTTTCTTCTATATATTTGAAAAATTGAGTAGTTGTGTTAAAATTATAGTATACGAGGGGTGATGACATGAAAAGAGAAACCTATGTGGACAAAGAAGGAAATACAGTTGACAGAGGGTTAGAAAATAAAAGACCTTTATTAAATTTTTTCTTTGTTATTGGAACAATCCTACCACTTGTAATTATTGTATTTATTATAATAGCTGTTATTAAAAACAATGGTTGTTTAACAATATACAATTCCTTAAAAACAGCTAGTCTAAACTATGCAAAAGATGAAGGAACCGTTCCAAGCTTAGAAGGAGAAAGCGTAACAATTCAATTAAATGATATGTATGATGACGGTTATATAAGCAGTACTAAAACTGATAATAAAAAGTGTTCAGGCAGTGTTAAAATAACTAAATATAAAGATGACTATGTTTATACAATTGATGCTAGAAATTGTGGCCAATGTTCAGTAAATTTAAAATATGGTTCTTGGAGTGGCGAACAATCCGCATACCCATCTGGGAAAGCAATTGTTGATGTAATACCTTATTATAACTATTACGACCGTGAAGTCAGCACCACTAAATGGTCGGATTACTTTGATGATGATGAATTACAAGATGAAATATCAGAATATGGTATTAAATTACCAATGGATATGGAAAAAATTCCAGAAGTTCCAACTGAAGCAAATGTGATTAATATTGAAAGTGATAGTACATATTACTATCGTTATCGTGATCGTACTTGGAAATGGTATGATATTGAAGGAGATTATTCTGAATTCTCATCAGAGCAACCAGCAGGATATGCTAATAAAGATGAAAATAGTTCCAGATATACTGAATGGACAGAATATTCATTAAATTACCCAGCAGAAAAAGACTATCGTACAATCGAACAAACAACAGGATATAAATTTTATTATTTAAATGATAAGGGTGAAAAAATTTATTATAATAGTGGTAAATATAGTGCCAGAAGTGATGTTAATACAGATAAATATGATAGAACAGAAGATGACACAGCTACATTATATCGCTATCGTGATAAACAATGGCGTTGGTACAATGGCACAAGAAGAAAATATAGTTCTCAATCATCAACCGCACCTAAAAATAAACCATATAAAGATAGAGACACCGAAATGTTAGGAAATCCAACATCATGGAAGCCGGAAAGTGATGTCAATGCTTTGAATCAGGAATATAGAGTAGAAGAAAGAAAAATAATGACTAGATTCAGAACACAATACGAAATGTTATCATTGAAAGTTCTAAAAAATCCTTTAACTCGTAATAAATTTGAAGAAGAAGTAAGAATGTCTATCCCAGAATTTGCTTCAAATGAAAACTACAAATTAGAAGTAACTTATAAGTTTAAATATCGAAAAAGCTAAAACTCTAATAAAAAGTTCTAGCTTTTTTTGAATATAATTTAATATGAATAGAATTAAATTAAAAAGACAATTTAAAATAAGAATAAAGACAATCAACTTAATTACTCTTTTTATTATCATATTTGTTATTGGAATCTACTTACTTTTTAGCTATATTAAAGGACGTATAATGCCTACCATTTTTAAATACGGCAGTCTTGAAGCAAAAAAATTCTCCAGCATAATCATAAATGATGCCATTGATAAATATATAACCAATCAAATAGATATGGATAATCTATTTCTTATAACTAATGATAGTAGTGGTGAAATAAAATCAATTGACTTTAATACATCTTTAATAAATAAATATCTAACAAATGCTACCAAAAGTATTCAAAAAAACTTAAAATATATTGAAAATGGTGACATTCAAAAAGTTGAATATAAAGCCAATCTCTTAGATACCTATGATGAAAAAGCTTTAAAAAACGGTGTAATTTATTATCTAAATAGTGGTTTTATTTTTAATAATCCTATATTTGCTAATTTCGGTAGCCAAATACCAATTAAAATAGCTTTAACTGGAGAAGTAGTAAGTAATATATCAACAGAACTTACCAATTATGGTATTAATAATGCTCTTATAAAAGTCTATGTAAATATCACCATAACCGAGCAAGTCATTCTTCCTTATTTTGAAAAACAAATTGAATTAAATACTAAAGTTCCAGTTGCCCTAAAATTAGTAAACGGTAGTGTTCCAAATTACTATGGTAACTTAAACACCACCACACCATCTTTAACTCTTCCGAATGAGTAAATTATGTTATAATGTATATGGTGATTAAAATATGAAAATATATAAAATAGAAAATAATGAATATGAACTAATTAAAGATTATAAACATGCTTTCGATTATGATGCCATAAAAGAGAGTTACACTGAATATTTTGATGATTATGATTACATATTAGGAGACTGGTCATATGGAAAACTACGTTTAAAAGGCTTTTGCAATAAAAACAATCCTAAATTTAAACCCTTAAACGATATTGATACAGCCGAAGAATACATAAAAACAAATGGTGCTTATGATTGTAAGTATTTCATACTAAAAAAGATATACAAATAATTTGTATATTTTTTCCATATAAATTACCT
>CALVXV010000027.1 GCA_944371685.1 uncultured Bacilli bacterium
ACTCTATCTATAAAAGATTGATATTTTGCATTGCTAGTATTTGAACTGCGACCTTTAATAACAATTTTATCAACCGTCATTTTTTTAGCAATTTCATATTCTTGATCAGTTATATACCCATGTCTTTTCATCAAACTAAGAACAACTAATCTTCGAGATTCTGTCTTATCAGGATTGATATTAGGATCATATGAAACAGGTGATTGGAAAAGACCAGCAATCATCGCTGCCTCAGACACATTCAAATCCTTAGCCTGTTTATTAAAATAAGTCTCAGCTGCTTGCTCAACACCGTAAGCACCACTACCTAAATAATACGAATTAGCATAAAACTCCAAAATTTCTTCTTTAGAATAATTAGGTTCTATCTGGAACATTGATATATAAATATCTGTAAATTTACGCTTAATTCCTGCAAAACCACTAGATACTGCAGATGTATATTGGTTTTTAGAAACTTGCATTGTTAAAGTAGAAGCTCCACCAGCATTCTGACCTAAAAGCTGTCCAAATGATGCTTTCATAAAACGTGGCAAATCAAAACCGTTATGTTCAAAGAAACGTGAATCCTCAGTTGCTACTATTGCATTAACAAGTTCTTCACTCATATCTTCATAATCAATCTTTTGTCTCATTTGTGTTCCAAGTTTTGCAAACACATTACCATCACTATCAAGTAAAGTACTAGCTTCTTTAGAATATAACTTATCAGGATCAAACTTACCAGCTGTAACTGCAATATATATGAAGAAGGCAATACCTAAAATGATACATATTAAGAAGAAAATCAAAAATCCAAGTAATATTTTTTTGCTTAATTTAGTTTTTCTTTTTTTTTCATTTTTTCCTTTACGTCCCTTTTTAGCCATATTTTCACTTCTTTCTTCTAAAGCCATACTAACCTTATCTGCTTCTTCCTCTAAAATTTCCTCTTTACTTTTTTTCCTTATTTTATTTCTACTATCCAATTTTTTCTTCCACTTGATAAAAGGAATAATCCAAAACAAATTAATAACCACAAAAACTAATAAAGAAATTAAAATTCCTACTACAAAAATTCCTATAATCAATATAATAATTGATAAAATAAGGACTAATAAATTAAATTTATCTTTTTTAAAAAAAGCGACTAAATCCTTCATACATTACCTCCATCAAAATATAATTTATCTAAAATCTCTAAATAATCCACTCTCGGATTATATTTATCTTTAATTATATACCCATTTTCTTCAAAATATGAAAGCGGAATTGATTTACGCGAAGATTCATCTAAAAATTTCATAAGATCTTCAATCGGTAGTAAAAAAGTTTTATTAATTGTTGTAAACCTAACAATTAAAAAACCAATTCCTCCATGCTTGTATATCATATTTAAATGCTTAATTTGGTGTGGGTGAATATTATTCAAAGGAAAAGAAGTTTTTAACTTGGTTTCTTTAGCTTCAAAGTCAATATACTTTCCTTTATATATTCCATTGTAATCAGTTGTTGATGGGGTTTTAAAATAACCTTCCTTGATAACCGCTTCACTTCTTGAAGGATAATTCACCTTCGAAATAGTAATCGGCGTCGGTTTCTTATATATAACCGCTTTATCATTGATAAGGTAATAATCATTACTAGCTTTTAAATCAGCTTCTAATGTCATTCCTCTGTTAGCGTATGTATTTATATTTTTAAAACTAGTTGCCCCCGTAATCTTCATCATATTAACACCATCATAATTATACTATATTTACAAAAATTTGCCAACTTCTTGACAATAAAATTAAGAAGTTCTAAATATAGCTACTATTGTCGAAATCATAGAAAAAATAAAATCCAAATGTTATCATAAAACCGGTGACCAGTATGAACATAGATAAAATAAATGAAATATTTAATGAAATGAAAGAAGATGTCAAATATATAAAATTAAAATCATCTGTAATTATAAATCGCAAAAAATAAAATATTGTCAAATAGAAAATTATAGTGTAAAATTACTCAAAAAGCGAGGTAATATTATACTTAAAATTTTCTATATTTTTATAATTTATTCTATTCTAGGCTGGCTTATGGAAGTAATTATTGTATCTTCCAAAAAAAGAAAAATAACTGCTAGAGGATTCTTAATTGGACCGTGGTGTCCAATCTATGGCTTAGGAGCTTTATTTATTACCTTATTACTCAAAAAATATTATGATGATCCAATTGCTCTTTTTGTCATGTCTTTTCTAATGGGTACCATATTAGAATACCTAACTAGTTATATAATGGAAAAATTATTTCGTGCCAGATGGTGGGACTATAGTAACCATAAATTTCAAATAAATGGTAGAGTAAGTTTAACCACCTCATTAGGCTTCTGAGCTTTAGGACTAATCCTAGTATACATTCTAAATCCATTTTTTCTAAGAATAATAAAAAAATATCCCATTAATTATTTTCAATATTATTATGATATTTGTACTGTTAATTTTCATAACTGATGTTATTACCTCATATAAAATAATATCTAAAATTAAAATATCAAAAGATAAAGATGTTAAAGACCTTACAGAAAAATATACTGAAGAAGTAAAGAAACATTTACGCAATAAATCAATATTCAATCGTAGATTACTAAACGCCTTTCCACATCTTCAATTTATAAATAACAAAAAAACTCCAAAATAACGGAGTTTTATTTTTGCCTAAAATATTCAATTAACTCTAAAACAATTTTAACCTCTTTATCATTTAACCCATCTATATTGATAGCCTTGTCATTTTTAAAATTAAGTAAATAATCCGTTGAAACATCAAATAAGGTAGCTAGCTCTACAATATATTGCGTTGATGGCACTGAAATACCTTGCTCCCAAGCATTCACACTAGATCTTGTTATACCAAGCTTGTCCGCTAAAGCTTTCTGTGATAAACCCTTATTTTCCCTTAATATTTTTATCTTACTTGCTATCATATAATCACCAACAAAATAGTAACATCTTCAGCATGACATTACATTATCACAATGATGTTTCAAATGACAAAACCAAATAATTATGTTAACCTCTTATTAGAAAATAGGGGAGGATTAGTTATGAAAAATAAATTAAAAAAATTTTTAACATCATACTTTCCAGGCTTTATATTAGGTATTATATCTGTCGGAATAATTACAGTGTATGCTACAACATATTTTCCAAGTAATGATGTAACATATGATAATCAGGACAGTAAATTACAATCAACAAATGTCCAAGATGCTATAGATGAACTATATGGAGTATGTTTTCCGCCTAAAGCTAGTGACCAAATAATTGAAGATGGGAAATTAGAACAAGATCCATATGAATGTAGATATTTCTTTACTGGAGCAAATCCTAATAATTATATAACCTTTAATAATGAAAAAGCTGGATGGAGAATAATATCAGTAGAATGTGATGGAACAATAAAAATAATGAGAAATCAGAGTATTGAAAATATGGCATGGGATAGTTCTAATAGTAACAATTGGGTGCGACCTGCCACTTTAAATACATATTTGAATAAAACATATTTAACAAGTCAATTAAGTAGTGAAGCTCAAGGACAGATAGTAGCCAAAGATTTCAGTATAGGATCAGTAAATTATAATGAAACAGATTTACAAAGAGCAATAAATAATGAAAATAGTAGAAAGTGGAATGGAAAAGTAGCTTTACCAACAGTCACAGAGTATTTAAGAACAAATTCAAGTAATGATTGTAAAAATCTTGATACATATATAAGTAATTATAGTACGTGCCAAAATAACACTTGGATGTTGTCTTCAAATATTAGTTACTGGTGGACTTTATCGCCTTTTTCTGATCTTTCTGCTTATTATGGTGTATATTTTATTTCTTCTGATGGAAAGATTAGTGACTATGGTGATGTCAATGATGATCCTGTACAATCGAATAAGGAAGTAAGACCTGCCCTTTATCTATCATCTGAAGTCAAAATTGCAGGAGGTACAGGTACCCAATCTGACCCATATACAATTGAATAATCAAAAAAAGCTAAGACATCACAAATCTTAGTTTTTTTCTATATAATAAGCATAATATTCTTCTAACGTAATGTCATCATCGTGAATTATTTTAGCTGCCTCTAACCCCACATATCTGTAATGCCACGGCTCATATTTATATCCTGTAATATCTTCTTTTCCTTTCGGAAACCTTAAGATAAATCCATATTTATATGCATTATATAAAAGCCAGTTGGCCTCATCTGTTCCTTCAAAAGAATCATCTATCACATTTAAATCACTACATAACCCAGTCTGATGTTCTGAATATCCTGGCCTTGCCGAATACTTATCTGCGGCCTCTTGTCCATCTCTTTGAATATATTTATTATATAAATTTTCCTGATAATCGTAAGTCCTAAAAGCCGAAGCATTATATAAAATAATATTATCAAGTTTCGCCGCATCCACCATCTTCATTAAAGCATCGGCAGCTTCTTTTCTCATCCTACTATTCGCCCCTCTGTTATATTGACCACCTAAACTAACTAAATCAGAAGGTATATAATCTTCTTTCAAATGGAAAAACTTATTAACTAATACTAAGTTATTATAATTCAAATTACTATCATAACTCACACTATAAAACCCTAAATCTGCTTTTGAATTAACCATGCCAATAACCTTTTTCACATCTGCGTTGTGGCTATTTCCATAATCTAAATATCTTGCCACATTATCATTTATATAATACTTTTCCTTAACCAAACTCGCCAGCAAACTACTAGCTGGATAATTACTTAAATCATACCCAGAATTCACAATAGTAATAATATCATTTATATTAGAATCTTTGTTTTTCATATAATATTCTATGTAATTAGAAAAATTATTTTCATTATATTCAGCCGAAGATAAAATATTGATTAAACTCTTATCATACCCAAGTTCTAAAACATCACTGTAATCATTTTCCGAAACCTTACTTAAAATAAGCGCAACCTCATTATCCGAATATCCTTTATCTAAAAGTAACTCGTCAATACTTTTCTCGTCATCTTTATTTAAAAAGAAAAAAAATGAAAATAAAGTAACCCCAAAAAGTAAAATCAATATAACTATTAATACTTTTTTTCCCATATTCTCACCCTTATTTATCTAAATAATATGCATAATATTCATCATAAGTTAAACCACTATCATAAACTTTCTTCGCTAAATCTTTTCCTACATATCTATAATGCCATGCCTCGTAGTTATATCCTGTAATATCCTCTTTATCCTTAGGATACCTTAAAATAAAACCATATTTATAGCTATTTTCACTAAGCCATTTAAACTCATCAGTACTCTCAAACGTCTCCATATTTGACCCTGGTGAAAAAATATCAACTGAAAGCCCTGTCTGATGTTCTGAATAATCTGGTCTTGCCGCATACTGATCGGCATACTCCTGGCCGCGGTTACTTTCATAATCATCGTATATCTCCTTTTGAACTTCATAAGTCCTATAAGAAGAATTAACTATCAGCGTAAGACCTTCTTCTTTAGCCGCATTAAACATCTCGATAAATGCATTGTATACATCTTTTCTAATACTATTGCCTGGATATGAATACCAATTACTCATCTCCACCACATCTGAAGGCGCATATTTTTCTGGAAGTGAAGTATACTTATTAACTAAAATCGCATATCCTTTATCCATATCAGCTTTTTTAGTATGCGTATATGGCTTATTATTTGCCCCAACATTAACTAAAGCAATAACCTTAGTATAATTGACCTTCTTATCGCCATACACATCATCAATATACTTAATATACTTATCATAATTCTTCCAAAGAAAATATTTTTCCTTCATCAAAGGAATAAAATCATCCTCATATTTATGTTCTATCGCATAAGTAATATATTTTGAATCAAATTTTAAAATTTCCTTAATTTCACTTTCGCTATAACCTGCCTCACCAAGCCTATACTCATCACTTGTATAATACTTATATAAGTTTATGCCACATATAGTTAAAATAACTATTAATATAATCACTATAATTGCAATAATTGGGCCTTTTTTTATTCTTCTTTTATAATACATAACATCACCATCATCATTATATCATCTTTCCTTAAAATATACTATTAAGAAAACCTTAATTTCTCTCTTTACACATTGTCACTTTTTGAAAGTCTTTGGAGAATGTGACATCTTATAATATAAAATGGTAATATTTAAGTAAGATAAGATAATAAATTTCTAAAAATAAAAATCTTAAAACGTAAATTTACATTTAATTTTCAAAATCCTTATCGTAAGCTAAGCTAGTCAAAATTTATTTTGCATTTCGTTCCAATTATCTATACAAATTCTAAAATAAATGGTACAATTAAATTGTACATTAATAGAGGGTGGTTATATTGAAATACTTAGGTCTTGATTTAGGAACCCGCACTCTTGGTGTTTCTATTTCTGATATGACAAAAACTATCGCAACTGCTTATGGAACCATTCATTTTGAAGAAGAAAATTATGATGAAGCTATAAGTAAACTATCAACTATTGTGGAAAAAGAACCTATTGAAAAATTCATTTTAGGCTATCCTAAAAACATGAATGGTACAGTAGGTCCCAGGGCTTTAGTAACCTTAGAATTCAAAAAAAAATTAGAAGATACCTTTGCCATTCCAGTTGAAATGCAAGATGAAAGGTTATCAACTAAAGAAGCCAGTGGTTATATGATAGCTGCCGATATGTCGAGAAAAAAAAGAAAGAAAAAAATTGACAGTCTAGCCGCTAATATCATTTTGCAAACATATTTAGATAAAAGAAAGGATTGAAAAATATGCAAGAAACAAACGAAACCGTAAAATTCAAAGCTATTGACGAAGAAGGAAGACAATTAGATTGTGAAGCTCTATTCTTGTTTGAATCACCAGAGACCAAAAAGAACTATATCGTTTATACTGACCATTCGATTGATAATGAAGGAAATACGAAAGTATATGCTTCAATTTATGATCCAAAAGATCTAAAGTCAGATGAAGAAGGTGAATTTGCTGCATTGCCATTAAAGCCAATTGAAACAGAAAAAGAGTGGAAAATCATCGAAACTATTTTAAACGAGATGCAATCACAAATTGAATCTGCTAGCAATGGCACTTCAGAGCAAAACAATTAAGCAGAGTAGGGTTTTACCTTGAAAAAAGTTCGTAAATTTAAATTGGGTAAATTCTTACTCTTTTTATTGCTCCTCATCATTGTCCTTATCTTAATTATCATTGGGGTATATAAATATGAAACCAGTCCAGTTAGTAATAACACTGATCCCAAAACTATAACCGTTGATGAAGGAGATAATTACTTTTCAATTGCTAGTAAATTAAAAGACCAAAATCTAATTAGGTCAGAAACGTTCTATAAAATATATTTAAAATTCGCAAATCCCACATCATTATTAAATGGTGACTATGAATTAAATGAAGCAATGAGCGTGCAAGAAATTGTCAAAGTTTTAAGTGATAAAAATTCTCAGCAAGATAACACAATTAAACTAACATTTAGAGAAGGTTTAAATGTTACCCAAATGGCAAAAATTGTCGAAGAAAAAACAGGTATCAAAGCTGAAGATTTCATAAATCAAATGGCCGACCAAACATATTTGAAACAACTTCAGCAAGATTATTGGTTCTTAACTGATGAAATATACAATAGTGAAATATACTATCCACTAGAAGGTTATTTATTTCCAGACACCTATCATTTTATGCCTAGTGAAATAAACATTGATACCATCATAAGAAAAATCTTAGATAATACTGAAACCAAATTAGAGCCATATAAAAATCAGCTTCAAAATGGAGCCTATACTACTCATCAAATATTAACTTTAGCTTCAATCATAGAATTAGAAGCCGTAAGCGATTCTGATAGAGCCATGGTCTCAGGCGTTTTATATAATCGTTTAAATGAAGGATGGTCATTAGGCTGTGATGCCACTACTTATTACGCTGCTAAAAAATCCATGACTGAAAAACTAACTCAAAGCGATTTAACAGCTTGTAATGGATATAATACTAGATGTACCTCTATGGCTGGACTTCCCGTTGGACCAATTGATAATCCAAGTATAAGTTCTATTAAGGCCGCTTTAGAACCAACACAAAATGACTATTATTACTTCGTTGCTGATACTGATAAAAAAGTTTACTTCACTGAAAATGCCAAAAAACATGATCAAATAATTTCTAAATTAAAGGATGAGGGAAAATGGGCAGCATAATAGATTTAGAAAAATATGCCAAAGAAAATAAAGTACCAATCATAAGCAAAGATGGCTTAAAGTTCATTGTTGAATATATAAAAAAGCATAAAGTCAAAAACATTTTAGAAATAGGTACCGCTATCGGTTACTCCGCTATAAACATGGCTAAAGTAGATGATGATATCAAAATAACCACCATTGAAAGAAATGAAAAAATGTATGCCGAAGCTAGAAAAAACATTAGAAAATTCAGCCTAGAAAAAAGAATAACTCTAGTATTAAAAGATGCCCTAGAAGTAAATGCAGTTGGCCAATATGATTTAATTTTTATAGATGCCGCTAAGGCTCAATATATTAATTTTTTTGAAAAATTCAAAAATAATTTAACTCAAAATGGTGTTATTATCACCGATAACTTAAATTTCCATGGACTCACAAAAAATCCGGAAGAAATTCAAAGCAAAAACTTAAAAGCCTTAGTCAAGAAAATAAATAAATATAAAGAATTTTTAAAAAACAATCAAGAATTCACTACCAAATTTTATGAAATTGGTGATGGTATTTCTATTAGTAAAAGAAATTAAAAAAGGCTATTTATAAAAAAATATAAATATTACAATTTAAAATTAAAGACTAAAAATAGTTTTTAATTTTTTTGTCAAAAAAAGGTCCTCATATGATATAATGATAATAGAAGAAAAGGGGTATGTATTATGCATGATAGTATTGACACCAGCAAAGTCAAAGCTAAAGCAAGAAAAAGTCTTAGTGGGAAATATGCCACACCGGTCGTTGCTGTTTTATTTTACTTAATATTACAAATAATGTGTTTTGCGACAGCTATTTTAATAAAAGAACCACCAATGGCCATATTCTTAAGTTTAATCATTACCAGTTTATTTTATATGGGCTTATTACAAATAATGATCAAAATAGCTAGAAATAAAAAAACGAGTTTCAATGAACTTTTCCAAAGAACTGATGCCTTCTTTAGATGTGCTGCCATAACCATCGTTTTTCTAGCCATCAATATTATATTTGCTTTATTAGAATATACTGCTGTCAATTCATTATTTGTCTTTATAACTTACCAAACTGATTTGAACATTGCCTTATCATCATTCATGATTGTTGTTGGACTTGTTCTAAGTATTGCTATCGCTATTTTTTGGATAACCTTAATACTTTGTTTATCTCAAAGCTATTTAATACTATATGATCATGAAAACATGCCATTAGGTGATATCTTTAGATTAAGCATGGATATGATGGATGGCCATAAAATAGACTATATTATATTATGTCTAACCTTTATCGGTTGGTTTATCTTAGGAATATTTACTTTAGGCATTATATGGCTTTGGATTATACCATATATGAATGTATCCATGGTTAATTTTTATGATAAAATAAAAAAAGACGTTAAAATTGAAGCTTAAAAAGTGGTGGAAAAAAATCACTTTTTTTGGTATAATCATAACTTGATTGGAGGTAAACCATGAATAAAGTAGCTGCAATAATAAATAATATAAATCAGGCTCATAATATAAAAAACTATGTTGATGCCTATCTCATCCCCATTAATAACTTAAGCATAAATTATACCAATAGTTTTTCGCTAGAAGAAATTAGGCAAATAAAAGCCTTAAATAAAGAAGTTTTTGTCATATTAAATAAAAACATCCATAATGATGAACTAACTAAATTAAGAAACACTTTGAAAAAGCTAGAAACATTAAACATAAATGGTATCATATTTTATGATATTGCCATTGTTAATTTAAAACATAAATTAAACCTAAAAACTCCTTTAGTATGGGCTCAAGAACACCTAACCACGAACTATGGAACTGTTAATTATTGGTATGAAAAAGGCGCCGAGTACACCTACCTTTCGTCAGAACTAACCAAAAGAGAAATAGATGAAATAAAAAACCATACTAAAGCCAAATTATTTGTAAATGTCTTTGGATATATTCCTATGTTTACCTCTAAAAGACATCTTGTTAATAACTATTTAGAAACCTTTAACCTAAACAGTAACTCACACCTTTATGACCTAAAAAAAGAAGGTAAAACCTACAAAATAAATGATACGCAAATTGGAACTACTGTATATTCAGATTATATATTAAATGCCACAGATATAGATTTTAGTAATATTGATTATCTAGTTTTTAATAGCAATTTAATAGATGAAACAAAATTTATGGAAGTATTAAAAGACTATAAAAATAAAAAAGAAAATTGTTTTCCAAAAGAAACCGGTTTTCTTTATAAAGAAACAATATATAAGGTGAAGTAATATGAAAAAACCAGAATTATTAGCCCCAGCGGGCGACTTAGAAAGATTAAAAATAGCTTTATTATATGGCGCTGATGCAGTTTATATTGGTGGCGCTTTTAACCTTAGAGCTAACGCTGATAATTTCAAAATTGAGGATATAAAAAAAGGCGTAGAATATGCTCATAGTTTAAATAAAAAAGTATATGTTACCGTTAATATAGCTATGCACAACAAAGAATATGAAAAAATAGAAACATACCTAAAAGAACTAGATAAAATTGGTGTTGATGCTATTATTGTAAGTGATCCAGCTATCATTAACTTAGCTAAAAATACAAATCTTCAAATCCATTTATCTACCCAAAATTCAACTTTAAATAAAGAAGCTACAGAATTTTGGAAACAAGAAGGCATCACTAGAATCGTTCTAGCTAGGGAATGTACTAAACAAGATATAATAGATATCAAAAATAATGTTGATATTGAATTAGAAGTTTTTATTCATGGTGCCATGTGTGCCTCTTATAGTGGTAGATGTGTTTTGTCAAACTTCCTCACTAATCGAGACTCTAACCGTGGTGGATGCAGTCAAATATGTCGTTGGGACTTCGACCTATATAATGATAATCAGCATTTAAAAGGTGAAAAACCATTTACCTTTTGTACTAAAGATCTATCAATGGCCAGACATATTCCCAATCTTATAGATATGAATGTCGATAGTCTAAAAATAGAAGGAAGAATGCGCAGTATATATTATATTGCCACTGTCGTAAAAGTATATAGAGCCTTAATTGATAATTATTGTCACAATCCGCAAAAATATGAATATAATTTAAAATATGAAGACATATTAAGAAGGGTTGCTAACCGTGACTCAATCACGCAATTTTTCGATGGTAATTTCGGTAAAGACGTTCAGTACTATAACGGCAGACAGGAAATTACTAACCAGGACTTTCTAGGACTCATATTAGAATATGATGAAAACACAAACCTTGCCAAAATTGAACAAAGAAACTACTTTAAAAAAGGTGATAAAGTAGAAATATTTGGCCCTAAAACATCATTCAAATTTCAAATCACAGATATCTATGATGAAGATAAAAAAACTATAGAAATTGTCAGACATCCCAAACAAATAGTTTACTTAAAAGTCCCAGAAAAAGTGAGCCCAAATGATATGATGAAAATATGT
>CALVXV010000028.1 GCA_944371685.1 uncultured Bacilli bacterium
ATATTTTAAATTATAAGTTCCTGGTGTGTTTATATCATATGTTCCTTCGATTTGACAAGTTGGTTTATTATCATAGTTATCAACACATATTATGTTATCTAGGTCTGGTTCTTGTCCTATTTGGGTGGAATAATTACTACTGACCCATACTAATGGTTTTTCGGTATCTTTTATTTCAATTTGAAAGGTGCCTTTTCTTTTTTTATTATCTTTATTTAGGTAGATAAAGGTGATATCTTGTTTACCAAGTTTATTGGTATTAATTTTATCTTGTTTTAATATTTTTCCTTCAATAGTATTTATATAATCTTCAACATTTGATTTAGTATAAACTTCTGTTTGAAGGTTTTCTTTTAAGGTGAATCCTGAGTTATCATCGACAATTCTATTATTTAGATAAATAACAAGGCTAGTTATAATTAAAATTATTAGTATTATAACTATAGTTATAATTATTTTATTGAATTTCTTTTTCACAGTAATCACTTCCTTTTAATTTATTTTATCAGAAGTTAGCAAAAACTCCAACTATAAAGTTGGAGCGGCGGCCGTTGGTCCAAGAGGAAGACCTATGACAAAGAAACCTATAACAATAATGAACCATAATACGGCAAAAATTAAAGCGGTTGGTCTAAGTAGATTTAAAGTTCCAAAAACGGTTATTTTATTACTTTCTTTATTATTGTATTTTTCTAAGAAAGCAAGCATGACAATAAAATATACAAAGAATGGAGTCATACCTTTTCCAACACTATCAGCAGCTTTGAATATGAATTGAGTAAAGTCTGGAGTGATGTTGGCTTTCATAAATAGTGGAACAAGTATAGGTGAGGCTAGTGTCCATTTAGTTATAGCATCCGGAATAAAGAAGGACATTAAAATTATCGCAATAAACATGGTTGTAATGAGTGGTAGTCCTGTAAATTCTAGGTTACTCATAAATGAAATTAACCATGAGGCAATGACGGTTCCTAAGTTAGTCCAGTTTAAAATACTGACAAGTAAAGAGGCAAAAAACATTAATATGAACATATAGCCTAAGTTATCAAATTCTTTTGATAGGCCAACACTAAAGTCATTGGTATTTTTGATGTTTTTAGAAATGAAACCATAAATACCTGAGCAAATCATCATAATGATTAAGAAAACAAAGGCAAAGGCATCAGTGAATGGGGCATCTGGCCCTAGTAACTGGGCAACATAATCAGTTTGGCTAGTATCTAATAAAATTCCAGAGCCAGGTAAACCTGGAATAATTGTATAGATAAATACTAACATTAAAACAATGAAAGCTATAGTACTAAATAATAGGCCTTTTTTAGAGATGATTAAGTCGTCATCTTCTTTTACTGATTCTTTAACTTTCGGTCTTAGGATGTTTTCGATGATTAGAGTTCCAAAGAAGGAAAGAATTAAAGTGGCGGCAATCATGGCATAGGAATTAGACCAAGCGTTGAAAATATAATTTTCATCAACATCGACGGTGGCCGCTGCTTTAGTAAGCAGACCTAACTGGTAGTCATCGTAGTTGAATACTAAACCAGCACCATAACCCATACTGACACCAATAAAGGCTGTTAATATACCAAGCATGGAGTTACGACCTAAATATTGATATATTACAGCGGTAAGTGGTAAAACTAAGACAAAACCATATTCGCCCAAAAATGACGAAATAATTCCTGCAAATAATGTGAAGAAGGTCACAACACCTGGTTTTAACCGGCGTAATGGGGTAAACATAGCTTTGAATAAACCACTGGCTTTACCAATTGATACAGCCATTAAGGAAATTATTAATAGAACTAGTGGTTCAAAGGTTTTAAAAGTATCAACTGGGGAAGAAAAAAAGTATTTTAATCCTTCTTCAGAAAAGACACTTCTGACAGTAACCATTGATGTTTCTAGGCTATTATTGTTAATTCTAGTTATTTCTCCTTGAACACCTAAAGCGGAGCATATGCCACTTATTATCATAATTATAAGGGTAAGAATGATAATGGTTATGACGGGACCGAGGAGTAATTTTTTCTTTTTTTTCATAGCTGTCCTCCTTACAGTTTAACTATTTTTTTCATTTTTTTATTAAATTCAATCCTAGGCAACATGATACTACGGCCACAGCCTAGACATTTTATTTTTATATCAGCACCTAACCTTGTTATTTCCCATTCGTTGTGTCCACATGGGTGGGCTTTTTTCATTATTACTATACTACCTAATTTATATTCAGACATTATGGACATCAACCCTGTGATAAGATAAGGTTAGATTATTAGCTTCGGCCTCTTTTTTTATTTCTTTTAGAAAAATCCGATTGAATTCAAAGTTTTTCATGGGTGCAACTTCAGCTTCTATTCGGTAAACGACCGATTCCGTTTTTAATTCTTCAATGCCTAAAATAGTTATTGGTCTTTTTAGGTAATTGACCATTTTAGAAACCCTTTCAATTACTGTTTTTAATATTGCTTCGGCTTGATCAGTTGAATTTTCATATGAGATTTCAACATCCACAACGCAAACCGCTGGCATAATACTATAATTAATTACTTCAGTAATATTACGATTGGCAATTATTTTTACTTCACCAGTATAGGCTCTAATTTTAGTTGTTTTCATACCTAAGTAAATAACATTACCTCGGAAGGTACCAACTTGAATATTATCACCAACTTTGAATTGATCTTCAGTTAAAATATCTGCTCCACCTAAAAAGTCTTTAATCATATCTTGCATAGCTAAACCAGCTACAGCTCCGGCTACTCCTAGTGAAGCAATTAGGGCTTTGGTATCAACACCCCATGTAGCTAAAATTGTGAGTAAAGCTATAATTAAGATAACATATTTAATTACATTAATTAAAATTGTTAAAAGTGTAAGAGCCTTTTTATTTGAGCGAGTTTTAGCTTTTTTGATGAAGAAATTACTCATTACTTGTTTAATAATAAAATATAAAATTAAGGCACTAATGATAATACATATAGTTGTAATTACTTCTTTGGTTAATATGTTTTCCATTTAATTACTCCTTTATATTTAAAATTTCTAGTATTCTATTTAAGTCTGCATTGTTTGTAAAGGATATTTCAATTTTTTTGTCTTTGATTTTTACTTTGGTATCTAGTTTATCTCTAAGCATATCTTGAACATATTTATATTCATTGTTTTTTGGTTTTCTTATTGTTTGATGTTTTTTAGGAATATTTTCACTTTGCTGTTCAACATCTCTAACGGTTAAACCTTTTTCAGTAATATCAGTCGCCATTTTAACTATTTCTTCTTTATCTTCAATTTTGCTTAAGGCTCTAGCGTGGCCCATTGTAAGCTTTCCGGTTTGAATCATATCTTGAACTTCGCCAGGCAATCTTAAGAGGCCTAACATGTTGGTGATATGGCTTCTACTTTTACTAACTTTTTTAGCTAATTGTTCTTGGGTTAATTTTAGTTTATCAATTAAACTTTTATAAGCTTTTGCTTCTTCTAGGGCGTTTAAATTTTCTCTTTGAAGGTTTTCTAATAAGGCTATTTCAGCCATTTTTTCGTCGCTTATTTGTCTGATGATTGCAGGTATTGTTTTTTTGCCAGCTATTTTACTGGCTCTGAGCCTTCTTTCACCAGCAATAACATCATATCCTTTGATACTTTTTTTAACAATAATCGGTTGAAATACACCGTTTTCTTTAATAGAATTGGCTAGTTCATTTAAGGCATCTTCATCAAATATTGTTCTTGGCTGATAAGGATTTGGTCTTAATTCATCAATATTTAATTCAACTATTTCTTCATGTTTTGTATCTTCATATATGTTTTTTTCAAAGTCACTTACATTATTAACATTTAAGTTATCTAAGTCAAATAATTGTTCTAGGCCTTTACCTAGGGCTCTTCTATTTTCCATTCCTTGAAATCACCTCTTTTGCTAAATTTATATAAGCTTCGGCACCACGGCTTTTTGGATCATAATTGATAATCGGTTTACCATGGCTTGGAGCTTCAGATAGTCTGACTAATCTTGGGATGATTGTGTCATAGACTCTTTCTTTGAAATAGCTTTTAATATCTTGTACGACTTCTAAGCCTAAATTAGTTCTATTATCAAGCATAGTTAATAGTACACCTTCAATATCTAAGGTAGGATTTAACGTTTTTTGAGCGAGCATGATTGAATTTAATAATTGCATTATTCCTTCTAAGGCAAAGAATTCACACTGTACAGGAATAATGACAGAATTTGCAGCTGTTAGAGCATTAGTTGTTAAAAGACCAAGTGAAGGTGGACAGTCAATGATAATATAATCAAATATGTCCTTCACATCTTCTAATTGATTTTTTAATTGTTTAGTTTTTGAAAATTCAGGATCTAAATGACTTTTTTCAGCTAATTCCAAGTCAGCTCCAGCTAATGATATTGTCGCTGGAATGATATAAAGATTTTTGAATTTCGTTTTCTTTATAACTTCTTTGACAGTTGCTTCGCCAATTAATAAATCATATATACTTTTTTTGATATCACCTTTGTCAATTCCAAGGCCAGTTGTACTATTTCCTTGTGGGTCCAAATCTATAAGTAAAGATTTTTTACCTAAGTAGCCTAAGCATGCGGCTAAGTTAATACTAGATGTTGTTTTACCAACACCACCTTTTTGATTGACAAGTGCAATTATTTTTCCCATTTATACCACCAGTTTCCATATTTATAGCTATATACATTTTAACACAACAAGTAAAATAAATCTATGGTAAAAAGATAGATATGAAAAAAATACCTTATTTTATTTGGTATTTTGGTTTATAATATTTTTCATTTTATCATATTGCTTGTATAGATATTGGACATGGTTTTCTAAGAAAAAGTAATGTCTAACATAAAAAATTAAAACTATTAGAGCTAGATATAAAATGATTAAAAATAACCATGTTTTAAATGATATGATGACAGCTAGAAAGACAAAGACTCCATAAAATAGAGTTACTAATAAATGAATTAGACGTTCGTGCTGAAAAAATTTTATTTTGATTAAATGGTTTTCGATATCTTTGTCAGTTATATTTTTATCTTTTATTTTTTTATCAGTTTCTTTGACATAGTCGCCTAGATATTCACGCATATAAATACCTCCTTATTTTATTTAATTATATCACAAAACTAGTTTTTATTTTAAAATAGTTATATAATTAAAGTAGGAGAGTGATAAATTATGGAATTATTTGAAACAATTAATAGTCGTTTTTCCAATAGAAAATTTTTAGAAAAACAAATTAGTGATGAGGATTTAAGTAAGATTTTAAAAGCTGGAATGCAGGCTCCAGTTGGTAGAGGAAAATATGAAGATATGCATATAACGGTTATTCAAAATAAAACTTTACTTGATGAAATAACTAATTTAGCTGATAGAAGTGTATTTTATAATGCGCCTACTTTAGTTATAATATCAGCTAAAGATGATGGGCATGGCTTAGATAAAGAAAATAGTGCATGTGTAGCCATGAATATGTTGCTTGGAGCGACAGCTTTAGGTCTTGGTTCAATTTATTTGAATTTAGTTATTGGTTTAATTAAAGAACATAGGGATATTTTAGCTAAGTTAAATTTACCTGAGGGGTTTGTTCCAATTGTAGGAATTGGACTTGGATATGCGGATGGCAGTCACATTAGGGAGCATTCTATTGATGTAGATTATATTAAATAGCAAGGATTATTCCTTGTTTTTATTTAGAAATTTATATTTTTAGATGAAAAAATACCAAAGAAATTTATTCTTTGGTATTTAATATATCTCTAGCAGCAACTAAACCAGTGGCAGCAGCGGTGACTATGTTTCCAGCTTTACCGGCGCCGTCACCAATAAAATAGACATCATAATCTTTTAATTTGAAATTATTATTGGTTTCAATTTCATTACTGAAAAATTTTATTTCAGGGCCATATAATAGAGTTTCGCCATTACTAACTCCTGGTATGATTTCATTTAATTTATCTAATCCTTCTATAATGTTGGTTACTATTCTATAAGGAAGGACTAGAGCTAAGTCACCGGCAACGCAATCTTTTAAGGTTGGAGTTATAAAGCCTTTGTTGATACGGTTCCAATTACTTCTTCTACCTTGTTTTAAATCTTTTAAGGTTTGAATAATTGGTTTACCATCACCTAAAACATTGGCTATGTGGGCGATGCTTTCGCCATATTCTCTAGTGTTTGTTACTGGTTCAGTTAGGTTGACTTTAGAAATAAAGGCAAAATTACTATTATTGGATTTTACATCTTTTAAGGAATGACCATTAACGCATATATATCCATAATAATTTTCTTTGGCGACAAAACCACCCGGGTTGGTACAAAATGTTCTTATTTCATCGTTATAAGTATCTGTTTTGATAAAGATAGTTGGATCGTAGATAATATTACATAAATCTTCTAATATTTCCTTTCTAACTTCTACTCTAACACCTATTTCAATACTTTGTGATAAATAGGGAATTTTATATTTATCAGCTAATTCTTGAACCCATTTGGCGCCAGTTCTTCCAGGAGCAATTACGACTTTTTTAGCATTGTACGTAATGTTTTGATTTTTATTGGTGCAGATAACTTCGTGATTATTTGCAGAAAGGCTTTTGACATCAATGACTCTAGTTTGATCTAATACATTAACACCTTTGTCTTTTAAATAGTTAGTGAAGTTTTCAATATATTTTGGTAGTTTGTCACTACCTAAATGTTTTTGTTTTATTAAGAGGAGTCGAGCACCGGTTAGGGCAACTTTACTTTTTATTTTTGAAGCTGCATCTAAGTTTGATGGATATATTTCACTATCCATACCAAATTTATTGAATATTTGTTCACAGTCGTCAATCAATTTATTAGCTGTTTCTTCGTCCATATATTTAAATAGATCACTTTTACCTAATTTAGGGATGAAGTTTAGTTTGCCATCAGAAAAGGTTCCGGCACCTCCATAGCCTGATAAAATATTACAAGGGTTACAATTAACACATTTTCCTGTTTTTTTCATGGGGCAAGTTCTAGTGTGAGCGAATTTTCCTTCATCTAAAAGAAGAATATTTAATTTTTTGTTTTTTTCAATTAATTCATAAGCGGTGAATAGACCAGCTGGTCCGGCACCAATTATAATAACATCGCATTTCATTTTATCACCTTTTATTATTATATCAAAAAAACAGGCTTAATTGTCCTGTTTTTCATTTAATCTATCAATTAACTCTTTTTTGGTTAATTTATCATAATTTTTTATTTTTTCTTCTTTAGCAATACTTTGAAGATCTTCTAAAGTTAAATCTTCTAATTTAGCCACTTTGATTTTGTCTTTTTTATTTTTTTCCTCATGACTTTTTTCTTCTTTGGTTGCCTTTTCAAATTCTTCATGAGCTTTTATATCTTCCGGTGGCATTTTACCATTTTTTACTAGGTAATCAATTTGTTCTTTAGTAATTGTTTCATATTCTAATAAGGTTTCAGCGATTAATTTTAATAAATCCATATTTTCACTGACAATTTTTTTAGTAACTTTATATTGCGTGGTAATGATTTTTCTGACTTCTTCATCTATTTGTTTAGCTACTTCGTGTGAAAAGTTTTGAGCTTTATTATAGTCTCTACCTAAAAATACGCTTGACTGTTGTTCTTCAAATTGAATAGGACCTAGATCACTCATACCATATTCAGTAACCATAGCTCTGGCTATTTTAGTAGCTTGCTCGAAATCATTTTGAGCACCAGTAGTTACTTCATTAAACATTAATTCTTCAGCAACGCGGCCGGCTAAGAAACCACTGATTGAATCAAGTAATTCTTTTTTTGTTCTTAAATAGGTTTCTTCTTTTGGTAACATTAAATTGTAGCCACCTGCACGACCTCTTGGAATGATGGTGATTTTTTGAACATCATTAGCACCATCTAATTTAATGCCAACTACTGCATGACCAGCTTCATGGTAGGCAACAGTACGTTTTTCTTTTTCAGTATATTTATGGCTCTTTTTAGCTGGACCCATTAATACTCTATCATGCGCTTCATCTATTTCTGACATTGTAATTGCATTTTTGTTTCGTCTAACGGCAAGTAGAGCAGCTTCATTAAGTAAGTTTTCCAAGTCAGCACCGCTAAAGCCAACTGTTCTTTTAGCAATGTTTGTTAAAGTGACATTAGGGGCGAAGGTTTTACCTTTGGCATGAACAGCCAAAATTTCTTCACGACCTTTGGCATCTGGATAATTAACTGTGACTTGTCTATCGAATCTACCTGGTCTAAGTAGGGCAGGATCTAAGACATCTGGACGGTTAGTGGCTGCAATGATGATGATTCCTTCGTTTGCACCAAATCCATCCATTTCAGTTAATAATTGATTCAAGGTTTGTTCTCTTTCATCGTGTCCACCGCCGAGGCCAGCACCTCTTTGACGACCAACGGCATCTATTTCATCAATAAATACTAAACATGGAGCGCTTTGTTTGGCTTGTTTAAACATATCTCTAACACGAGAGGCACCGACACCAACGAATAGTTCCACGAATTCTGAACCACTTATGAAATAAAATGGTACATTAGCTTCACCGGCAACAGCTTTAGCTAATAATGTTTTACCAGTTCCTGGAGGACCTACTAATAGAACACCCTTAGGAATTCTAGCACCCATTTTTTGGAATTTTTTAGGATTTTTTAAGAAGTCAATTAATTCTGACATTTCTTCTTTTTCTTCATCTAAGCCAGCAACATCTTTGAAGGTTACTTTGGTTTCACCACCACTTAATCTAGCTTTTGAACGACCAAAGTCCATAGATTTACCACTGCCACCCATTTGTTTAGTTATAAAATAGAAGGCAGCTCCAACGATGATAAGCATCGGTAAAATATTGATTAAGAAAATTAAGAATGGACTTGAACTAGGATCAGTTGAAGTTGTTAATTCAAATCCAGCTTTATCTTCGGCATCTAATAGTTTAACCATTGTTTCATTGGTTAGAGGCATATTAAAAGCAAAGGTTTCGTTATCCGCATAGTCTTTTAATTTACCTTGAATGGTGTAAACACTACTTTGACTATTTGGAACAACGTTAATTTCTTTTACTTCTTTTTCTTTTACAGCTTCCATGAATTCACCATAAGTGATTTCATTTACTTTTGTATTCATCGTGCCTACTAAGGCATACATACAAAATAGGAAAATTGCGAGAAATATATAAGGAAATAATCCTCTTTTTACAACTTTTTTATTCATTACAAACTTCCTTTCTTTTGATACCTAATTATTATATCATAGTTTTGGTCTTTTTCTCTATCAAATTTAGTTTTTTTTAAGCCGGGTAGCCAAATGATTTGTTCGTTATCGTCAGTAACTACTGGCCATGTTTTTCTTTCTTTTAATGAGATTTTTTCATTTATGAAAATATCTTTTAGTTTTTTTGTTTGGTTTGAACCTTTTAAAATTATTTTATCACCTGGTTTTTTGGTTCTAATGTGAAGGGGTAACTTCAAATCTTGACTATTTAGTTTGGTGGTATAATTTGAATTATCATGCGTTTTGTTTATAATTTCAATTATATCGCCATTGGGTAGATTTAGTTTGTTTTTTAAAATGAGATTATATTTTTCTATATTTTGGTTTTCTTCTATCCAAGCATAATTATATGATTTTACAAAAATTTTATTATTTGGAAGATTTATTTTAAGATTGGGTTTATTATTTTTTAATATGTCTAAGATATTTTCTACATGAATGTCTTTTATCAAGTTTATCTTATTTTGATAAGCTTTTTCTAAAAGGTATTGAATTATTTTTTTTTGAATTATTAGTTCTTCTTTTAAAAATAGGTCTAAGTTTAATTTATTATTTTTATAAAGATTAGGCATTATTTTTTTTAATTGATTTTCAATATATTTTTCAGTTTCTAAAATGGTAGTACTAAAGTGTAAAAATTTTAAATGAACGTTTGGATTTTCTTCTTTTAATTTCGGGAGGATATATTTTCTTATACGGTTTCTTGTATATTTATCGCTATCATTTGTTTTATCTAGGGCAAAAGGAATATGATGAGTTTTAGCATACATTAATAACTGCTTTTTAGTTTTTGTAATTAAAGGTCTATAAATTTTATAATCTTTTTTTTCTGTTATTTCACTAAAGGCGGCATAACCTTTTAAGGATGAGCCTCTTATTATACGCATTATAATAGTTTCGGTTAAGTCGTCGCCATGATGAGCCGTTAATAGGTATGATGAAGAATATTTTCTTATTAATGTTTCAAAAAATTCATAACGTTTTTCTCTAGCATAGTTTTCCGTGTTGCCTTCATATTTATCAATGGTCATATATTCAAAGATAATATTATTTTTTTGGCAATATTGTTTAACCATTTTAGCTTCTTTGGCACTTTCATTTCTAAGTTTATGATTAACATGGGCGCATATTAGTTTTAAATTTTTCTCTTTTTTTATGGTGGATAACAGATTTAATAACACCATAGAATCTGGTCCACCAGATGTGGCAATAACAATATTAGAATTATTAGGAAGCTCTTTTTTTAATTTGGCTATAATATCATTCATCTTCATCACCCCATTTAATTGGAGTAATACCATGGCTGACTAAAAAATTATTAGTTTTGGAAAATGGTTTACTGGCAAAAAAACCACGGTGAGCCGACAAAGGTGAGGGATGTGGACTTTCAATAATATAATGATTTGGATTTGTAATTAAAGTTTTTTTGCTTCTGGCATAGCTTCCCCATAAAATGAAAACAATTGGTTTTTCTCTTTGATTTAAAAGTTTTATTAAATTATCTGTAAAGGTTTCCCAGCCTTTATCTTTATGAGATAATGGAGTGTCTTTGACAACGGTCATAATAGAGTTAAGTAAGAAAACACCTTGTTTAGCCCAATCAGTTAAATTATTATTTGTCCTTGTAACTCCTAAATCGCTTTTTAATTCTTTAAAGATATTATCTAATGAAGGTGGTCTTTTAACTCCCTTTTCGACAGAGAATGATAGGCCATGAGCTTCGTGCTCTCCATGGTATGGATCTTGACCTAAAATAACAACTTTTACTTCATCATAATCTGTATATCTTAAAGCATTAAAAATATTTTTATATTCTGGATAGACTGTTTTTTTACCATATTCGTTTTTAACAAAAACGCCTAACTGTTTAAAATATGGTTTTTTAAATTCATCTTTTAAAAGTTCATCCCATTTTTTATTAATCATTATTACTGCACCTCTTGCGATATATTGTAACATTTTTATGTGGAAAAAAAAAGAGATGTTTAAAAAAACTGTAATTAATTTATGATAATGTCATAATATAAATAACTTTTGATTATGTCATAGTTATGAGATATAATATCACCCA
>CALVXV010000029.1 GCA_944371685.1 uncultured Bacilli bacterium
AGTCAAGGAAACGCATTTAAAATTTCTATGTAATGGTGAATTTAGTATGTAAAAGCATACTAAATTTTTTCGTAAAAAAGTGTTAAATTTATTTGTTTGCTTTAGTTTTTAAAGGAAAAATGATATAATTGTTATGTAATAATGGAGAGGATAACATGGCAAAGAAGAAAGCAAGAAAGCAAAAGAAGGAACAGCCTTCTTATAGTATAGAGTTAAAAGGTATTTTACTTATTTTAATTATGATTATTGGGTGCTGTCCATTTGGGGTTACGGCTGATATTATTAAAGGATTTGCTGGTTTTTTAGCTGGTGGATGGTATATTTTGCCTTTGATAGCTACTGGGGCAGCTGGGATATATATGATGGTTAAAAGAGAAAAACCTGATTTTTTAACATCGAGATTAGTTGGACTTTATGTGTTAGTTTTAGGAATACTTATTTTGTCACATACTGAATATATTAAAGCTTTGGGCAATGAGAATATTTCAGCTTGGGAAATTATTACAGCAACGGTTGATAATTTAATGGCTTTTGTTAATCATACAGCTGATATTCAAGGTGGAGGTATGCTTGGGGCAATTTTTTCGGTGATTGGAGTAAAACTTCTTACCTTAGAGGGAACTAGGGTTGTTTGTATTGCCCTTATGGTATGCGGAACAATTATGTTTACTGGTGTATCTATTTATGATGCGGTTAATTATTTTAAAGATAAGGTTAAGAAAGCAAAAGAAGTTAAGATTAATAAAAAGGCAGAAAAGGCGGCTAAGGAAGCTGAAGAAGAATATGAAAATGAAGATAAGAAAGTTGTTATTTCTTCGATTGATGAACTTCCAAAAGAGCCGGTTAAAGAAGAAGTTGCTGAACATAAGGAAGAAGTACATATTGATAGTAAAGGTTATAATAAGCCACCGATTGGTTTACTGGTAAAACCAAAAATTAAGAAAGAAGCGATTAAAGCTAATCAAGATTCTATTAAAGAAAATGTGACTGAGCTTGAGAAAGTTATTAAAGATTTTGGGGTTGAAGGTAAGGTTGTGGCGGCTAATATTGGTCCATCTGTTACGCAATATGAACTTGAGATTAAGTCTGGTACTAGACTTTCTAAAATAACGGCCTTGAATAAGGAAATTGCTTTGGAGTTAGGAGCTAGAGATGTACGTATACAGGCACCAATTCCTGGTAAGAAAACGGTAGGTATAGAATTACCTAATAAATCAATTATGTCGGTTTCAATTAGAGAAATTTTAGAGGCGGTACCTAAGAGTAAGGATAATTCAAAATTATTGGTTGCTCTTGGTAAGAGTATTATGGGTAATCCTGTTTGGTGTGAAATTGATAAGACACCGCATTTGTTAGTTGCTGGATCTACTGGTAGTGGTAAATCAGTATGTATTAATAGTATGATTACATCTATTTTGATGAGGACTAAACCTGATGAGGTGAAGCTAGTGCTTGTCGATCCTAAAAAGGTTGAGCTTTCAATGTATAATGGAGTACCTCATTTACTTACACCGGTGGTAACTGATCCTAAAAAAGCAAACATAGTACTTCAGAAAATAGTTAAAATTATGGAAGATAGATATGATTTGTTTGAAGGAAGTAAGACCAAGAATATAGCTGGTTATAATGCTTATGTTGACAAAAAAAATGAGAGTTTGTCAGATGATGAGAAATTAAATAGACTTCCTTATATAGTGGTTATTATTGATGAACTTGCGGATTTGATGTTGGTGGCAGCTAAAGAAGTTGAAGATTCGATTATGAGAATTACGCAAATGGCTAGAGCGGCTGGTATTCATTTGATAGTAGCTACACAAAGACCTAGTACAGATGTTATTACTGGAGTTGTTAAGGCTAATATTCCATCTCGTATTTCATTTGCGGTATCATCTAGTATTGATTCTAGGACGATACTTGATATGAGTGGCGCAGAGAAGTTACTTGGTAAAGGTGATATGTTATTTTTGCCACAAGGAGAGAGTATTCCAACACGTGTTCAAGGCACTTTTGTTAGTGATGATGAAATTAAAGCGGTTGTTGATTATACGATATCTCAGCAAAAAGCGATGTATGATACTTCCTTAACTGTATCTGATGAAGATAGAGGTGCAACGACGATGGTAGAAGATGATGATTATGAGGAACCTTTATATAATGAGATTAGAGAGTTTGTAATTACCCAAGGAAAGGCTAGTGCTTCGCTTTTACAACGAAGATTTAGACTTGGTTATAATAGAGCAGCTAGGTGTATTGATTTACTTGAAGAAAGGGGAATTGTGGGACCGCCTAATGGTTCAAAGCCTCGTGAAGTATTGGTTAAATTAGAGAAGAAAGATGAATAATCTTTTGAATAAAAAGAAATACACTAATCAGATGTATTTCTTTTTATGTCTAGTTTTGACGAATCGGTTTTTTAATTATCTTGAAAGTGCTAAAGTATCATTGGTGATGATATGTTAGAGATAGATATGGACTCAAAATATGGAATTTTATTTGTAAGATTTTTTGGAGAACTTAGTAAAAGGACTAGGAAGAAATTGGATAAAGAGGTTGGTAAGTTTATTTGTGATGTGGGAATTTTGAATATTGTTTTTAATTTGGAAAATGTAAATTATATGGATGATAGTGGTTTTAAGACTTTGCTTAAGTATTATAATATTTGTAATCAAAAAAATGGTAACAGTATGATTTGTCTAAGTAAAAATCGCTTTAATTTTAATTTCGATTCATTTAATGTGATTTTGGATGAATTTTCGGCGGTAGGTTTGATTAATGCTTGAAGGAGGCATGAATGGAAGATATAAAGGCTCTTATTTTAAAAAATAGTAATTTAATTTATAGTATTGCTAGAAAATTTGGTACTAATGATTTAGATGATTTATTTCAAGCAGGCTGTATTGGAATGCTGGAGGCATATAAGAGATTTGATGAATCTAAAGGGGTTAAATTTACGACATATGCTTATCCTTATATTTTAGGACAAATTTCAGAATATGTGAGAGAAAATCATACGGTTAAGATTAGCAAAGATATGCTTAGGGCTAAGAATAATGTTATTAAGGTTAAAAGTTATTTAACGCAGGAATTGATGCGAGAACCAACTAGTTTGGAGCTTAGTAATTATTTGGGTGTTTCGGTTTATAATTTAGATGAAATTATGTGCTATCAAAGTGATGGGGTTAGTTTAGATGAGGTTTATTTAGATGATTTATCACTTTACGATGTGGTGAGTGATAAATGCGGCGATTTAAATAGTTTAGTTTTTTTAAAACAGGTTATTGAAGGTTTAGGTGAACCTGAGAGGTCAATTATGATTAAGCGATATTTTGAAGATATGACGCAAAGTGAGATTGCGAATGATTTAGGTTTAAGTCAAGTTGATGTATCTAGGAGGGAAAAGAAGGTTTTAGTAAAACTTCGTCAAAACTGTAATTGACAATTATAATTCATTAACTTATAATTGATTATAGGTGATAGTATGAGGAAGGGTTTTACTTTAGTGGAGTTACTTGGGGTTATTGTTATTTTAGGGCTTATTGCAATGATTGCAATTCCGACGATTAATAGTGCTTTAAATTCTTCAAGGGATAAAGCTTATAATGAACAGGTTAGAACAATTGAACAGTCAGCGAGGACATATATATCTGAAAATTCGTTAAAATTACCAAGTAAAACTGAGGGAAGTACGTGCTGTATCAAGGTTGATACACTTAAGCAATATGGACTTTTGACATCAGATGATATTAAAAATCCGAAGTATAAAAAAAATAGCGATAAGGATGATGAAAAGTTTGAGAATTTTGACGGAAATGTTATCATTACCTTTGTAAAAAATAAATATCAATATGAATATTCTAATGCTACTTGCACAAATGAGTGCTAGTAGTTTTTTTGTATAGAAAAAAATATTTTTGTTCATAATAGTTGTAGGAGGAATTTGATTATGAAAAAAAGTTATCAGGAAATTGTGGAGAAAAATAGTCCGAAGGAAAATGTTATTATTAATGCGATAGTGGCATTTATTTCTGGCGGAATTATGGGGATTATTGGGCAGTTTTTAATTGATAGTTATTCTGCTTGGTTAGATATTTCGACTAAGGAAGCTACGGTTTGTATGCTGGTTACTTTGATATTTTTTAGTTGTTTATTAACTTCTTTAGGCTTTTTTGATAAATGGGTTAATTTTTGTAAATGTGGCCTGATTATTCCGATTACAGGTTTTGCCCATGCGACGATGAGTGCGGCTTTGGAATACCGCAAAGAAGGGCTTGTGACGGGTATAGGTATGAACATGTTAAAGTTATCGGGAGCGGTGATTATTTTTGGAGTGGTTAGTAGTTTTGTGTTTAGTTTAGTTAGGATGGTGGTGGGCCTTATATGACAATTAAATTTGATAATGTTTATATAAATGAAACTGGGACGGTGAGTGGACCTTATGAGGGTAATGGGCCGATTGGCAAATATTTAGATTTATGTCATGATGATTTATATTTTGGTGAAGATAATTGGGAGCAAGCTGAGGTTAAGTTAATTAAGGAAGCTATAGATGTGCTTTTAAGAAAGAGTCAGGTTGATTTAACTTTGATTGATGCTTTTATTGGTGGTGATTTACTTAATCAAATTACACCTTCTAATTATGCAATGAGTAGTTTTAATAAAAGTTTTATAGGTATTTATGCGGCTTGTTCAACGGCTACTTTAGGTTTGATATTAGGTGGTAGTTTAGTTGAAGGTGGTTTTTTAAATAAAGTAATTACTTTTACTTCTTCGCATAATATGGCTGCGGAAAAACAATATCGTTATCCGACGGAATATGGTGGTCCAAAGCCTAAGACGACGACTTTTACGGCAACAGGAGGGGCTAGTGCATTACTTTCTAAAGAGAAAAGTGGTATTAAGCTTGAAAGTGGAACGATTGGGGCAGTAGTAGATTCTGGTAGTAAGGATGTTTTTAATATGGGAGCTGCGATGGCAAAAGCAGCAGCGGATACGATTTATAAGCATTTAAAAGATACAGGCAGGAGTATTGATTATTATGATTTGGTTTTAACTGGTGATTTGGGTATATATGGTAAGGAGATTTTAAAAGAATATATGGCTAGTGAATATAATATTAAGCTTGGTAAATATAATGATACTGGAGTTATGCTTTATGATTTGGACAGTCAGCCAGTTTATGCGGGAGCTTCAGGGCCGGCGTGTGCGCCATTGGTTGTTTATGGTTATATTTTTGATAAGATGCGAAAAGGAAAATATAAAAGAGTATTGTTGGCGGCAACAGGAGCTTTGATGAGTCCAACGATGGTTAATCATAAACTTATGATACCGAGTGTTTGTCATGCGGTTAGTTTGGAGGTAATATCATGATATATTTGAATGCGTTTATTTTTGCTGGTATTGTATGTGCACTGGCTCAAGTGATACTTGATACAACGAAGCTAACACCTGGTCATATTACGGTAATATTTGTTGTATTAGGGGCATTTTTAGATATATTTAATATATATGATAGAATTATTTTGTGGGCTGGTGGTGGTGCTTTAGTGCCTATTACTAGTTTTGGACATAATTTAACGCATGGAGCTATTCATGGATATAATACAGAGGGAATTTTAGGTTTATTTAGTGGAACATTGGATTTGACAGCGGCTGGTATTAGTGCAGCAATTATATTTGCATTCTTTTTGTCATTAATATTTGAACCTAAGGATTAAAATGTAAATAAAAAAATTAGAAATAGTTTTCAATGGAAGTCTTTACAAGAACACATGTTTGTGTTAATGTGGATATATACAAACATGTGTTAAAGGCGGTGAAAAATTGGAAACGAACTCTACTTCTAAATTAATTAAGAATCTTGAAAGAAAAGGAATTACTTTTGGTTTTGGTGAAAAGCAATTGTTTAAAAAATATGATTATTATCAAGTTGTTAATGCATATAAAAATTTGTTTGTATTAGACGTTGAAAATATAGATAAGATAAGAGATAATATTCAAAATAATATTGATATTGATAGATATAAAAAATATTATGGTATTTATTCAAATATTGTTGGAGATAGCTTATTTAAAGAAATTTGTAAAAAAATAATAAAAAAGTATGGTTTAGATTATGATAAAAAGATGCCGATAAAAACTTTGGTGGCTGAAATAAAAAGAATTGATTATATTCATCATATTTATGCAGGAGGTACTAAATATGGTGATTTTGTCAGGATGTATAAATTTGAACATGAACTTCGTTTGTTGTTACTTAGATATACTTTAATTATAGAAGAAAATATGAAAAATATATTTGTATCAACACTTAATGATACTGAAAAGATAAATGCTAATTTTCTTTCTGATATTAATAATTATAATACTTCTGATGCTAGTAGTAATAGTTCTTTAGAAACTTTAAAATTGATAATTGATAAGCAAGGAAATAAACATTCTAAACCAATTCAACGAAAAAGAAAACAAAATATTACTGTTCCTTATTGGATATTGGTTAATGAATTAGCTATGAATCAGACTTATAAAGCAATAAGTAATTTAAAGCCAGAAATTGAACGGAAAGTTTTTCAAAGGTGTGTTAATCATTTTACGAGATTGGATATAGATATTTTTGATAAAAATAAATCTGACATAGATATAAAAAAAGAAAATCGGTTAATTAATAGTTTTAAAATTATACTTTATTATATCGGAGAGTTTAGAAATATGCTTGCTCATAATCAACCGATTTATAGTTATAATATTAAAGATTGTAGTATGTGTGATTTTCCTAATATAAATTATGATTATCCTTCCAATTCTAAAAGGGAATTAACATTTGAAGAACAGTATAAAATAAATGCTAGTATGATGTATAATTTACAAAAGTTTTTTGGTATAGATAAATTTAATAGTCGTAATTTAAAGGTGAATATAGATTTATCTTGGATTATATATGTTATATATAAGATTATTTCTACTATAGATAATAATACAAAGTTTTATGATGAATTACGAAAAATATATATTAAGTATAATATTGTATTAACTGAATATGAATATCAGATTTCAAATTGTAAGTTATATGAAAAATTATTAGATAGATTGCAGGAGTTATATGATATGGATTTTAATGCTTATGAAATAATAAATAGAGTAGAGTGCGGTTTGGCGTATAAGTCTATTTTTAAGAGTAATGAAAGAAAGCTGAAACAGAAATTAAAGGAAATAGAAAAAATTTCTAAAAAAGTAGTAGTTAAAAAAATTGGCTCAAAATATAATTTATTTTCCGGCAATCAAGTATATAAAAAGTATACTAATATTGATGCTAGTTTTTTTAACCAAATAAAATAGTATGATTTTATGAAAAAGACATATAATATTATTGGTTACATATTTACAATCTGTAATTGTTATGGTATGATTTATATGTAATTGAATTCCATATCATTTTGATATGAAATGGGGATTAAAGGAACTACGGTTTCTTTTTTCTTTTATGTAATAGGAAGTATGATGTTTTTTAGATAGGAATTAAAACATTTAGTGATTTACTAGATGTTTTTGTTTTAAAATATTGACAAACTTTTGTTCGTAATGTAGAATTATATGTGATGAAAAGATATTGACAAAGATGTTATAATAATGATAGTCGTTTTGGATGTGATAAATTGTTTGTGATAGGATATAAAGGTTTTAATAAAGATTTGACAAATAGATATGGAAATAAGTTTGAAGTTGGTAAGGTTTATCACGTAGATGGTGAAATTAAGTGGGGAAATTATGGTAATGGGTTTCATTTATGTGTGCATATTGAAGATTGTTTTAGATATGTCGATCCAAGTACATCGGTGATGACAGAGGTTATTGGGTTTGGAAAGTTACTGGAATATGACGATGAATATTATGGTTATTATGATATGTATGTTTGTGAGAATTTAAAGGTTGTTAGAGTGATTCCTAGGGAGGAAATTATTAGTATGATGCTTAATGCTAATAGTTATAGAAAAGATAGATTTATTAGAGATTTTAATTTAACTGAAGAAGAACTTGAACTATTTAAAGGAGTTGGTATTGATGGACAAAATAGTAGTGAAGGGTGCAAGAGAAAACAATTTAAAAAATATTAATATTACTTTACCTAAGAATAAGTTGATTGTAATGACTGGAGTTTCTGGAAGTGGTAAGAGTAGCTTAGCTTTTGATACAATTTATGCGGAAGGTCAAAGAAGATATATTGAGAGTTTGAGTGCCTATGCGAGACAATTTTTGGGTGGTTCTGAGAAACCTGATGTGGATAGTATAGATGGACTTTCACCGGCTATTAGTATTGATCAAAAAACGACTAATAAAAATCCACGTAGTACAGTTGGGACAGTTACAGAAATTTATGATTATTTAAGACTTTTGTATGCTCGTATTGGGGTGCCATATTGTCCTAAACATCATATACCCATTAGTAGTCAAAGTATCGAGGAAATGGTTAATGATGTTTTAAAGTTACCTGAGAGGACGAAAATTAAAGTTTTGGGACCAGTAGTGGCCTTAGAAAAGGGAACACATAAGGATTTACTTTTAAATTTACGTAAAGAAGGTTACGTTAGAGTTATTATTGATGGTAAGGAATATGATTTATCTGAGGATATTTCTTTAGAAAAAAATAAAAAACATACAATCGAGGTTGTGGTTGATAGATTAGTTATTAAACCAGAGATTAGAAGCAGACTTTACGAGAGTATGGAAGTAGCAACTAAGCTTGGCTGTGGTAAGTTATTAATTGACGTTGTGGGCGGCGAGAAGATGCTTATGAGTGAGACCTATGCTTGTCCAGAGTGTGATTTTTCACTTCCCGAGCTTGAGCCTAGGATGTTTTCGTTTAATGCACCATGGGGAGCTTGTCCAGAGTGTAAGGGACTTGGCATTAAATATAAAATTGATGAGGATTTGATTATTCCGGATAAGAATTTAAGTATTAATGCTGGGGCTATTAGTGCTATTAATGTAGGTGATGATAATAATATTACTTATACTAATTTACAGACGGCTTGCCAGCACCATGGTATTGATATGGACGTGCCGGTTAAAAATTTAACTAGGAAAGAGTTAGATATAGTTTTATATGGTAGTCCTGATTTATTAACTTTTAATTATACGTCTAAAGCAGGTAATAAAAGAACAACTAAGGGTTATTTTGAAGGAATTATTACTAATTTGGAAAGACGTTATATGGAGACTAAGAGTACTTGGATTAGGACTTGGATCGAAAATTATATGACAGAACTTAAGTGCCCAAAGTGTCATGGGGCGAGGCTTAATGATGATGTTTTGGCGGTGCTTGTTGGTGGTAAAAATATTTATGAGATAACGCAACTTAGTATTAAGGATTTATATGTGTTTTTAAGTGATTTAAAGCTAACTAAAGAGCAAGAAGAAATATCTAATTTGATTTTAAAGGAAATTAAGTCTAGGCTTTCATTTTTAATTAATGTGGGGTTAGAATATTTGACTTTGGATCGTGAGGCTAAAACCCTTTCTGGTGGTGAGGCACAGAGAATTAGACTAGCTACACAAATTGGTTCACAATTAACGGGTGTTTTATATGTACTCGATGAACCTAGTATTGGGTTACATCAAAGGGATAATCAGAGGTTAATTAATTCGTTACTTAAAATGCGTGATTTAGGAAATACTTTGATTGTTGTTGAACACGATACGGATACGATGTTGCAAGCAGATTATTTGGTTGATATTGGACCAGGTGCGGGAGTGCATGGTGGTAATGTGGTGGCTGAAGGAACACCTAAGGAAGTTATGGCTAATCCTAATAGTTTGACTGGTAAATATTTGACTGGTGAATTAAAGATTGAAGTACCTCAAAAAAGAAGAAAAGGAAATAAAAAATATTTAGAAATAGTGGGTGCTAAGGAAAATAATTTGAAAAATATTAAGGTTAAGTTTCCACTTGGGAAGTTTATTTGTGTGACGGGAGTGTCTGGAAGTGGTAAAAGTACTTTGGTAAATGAGATTTTGTATAAGGTTGTTTCTAATAATTTATATAAGTCTAAGGAGAAACCTGGAGCTTATAGGAGTGTTAAGGGACTTGAAAATATTGATAAGGTAGTTGATATTTCACAATCACCAATTGGTAGAACACCACGCAGTAACCCAGCTACTTATACATCGGTTTTTGATGATATTCGCGATGTTTTTGCAGAGACTAAAGAGGCTAAGATGCGAGGATATGATAAGGGTAGATTTTCATTTAATGTTAAAGGCGGAAGATGTGAAGCATGCTGGGGTGATGGAGTTAAGAAAATTGAGATGCATTTTTTGCCAGATGTTTATGTGCCTTGTGAAGTATGTCATGGAACGCGTTATAATAGTGAGACTTTACAGATAAAATATAAAGGTAAGAGCATTTATGATGTTTTAGAGATGACGGTTGAAGATGCTCTTAAGTTTTTTGAAAATGTACCAAAGATTAAAAATAAATTACAAATGCTTTCGGATGTTGGGCTTTCTTATATTAAACTTGGTCAAAGTGCGCCAACGCTTTCTGGTGGTGAAGCGGCAAGAGTTAAACTTGCTAAAGAGTTACAAAAGAAGCCAACTGGTAAGAGTTTGTTTATATTAGATGAACCAACGACAGGTTTACATAGTGATGATATTAAAAAGTTACTATTGATTTTAAATAGAATTGTCGATAATGGTGATACGGTTTTAGTTATTGAGCACAACTTGGATGTTATTAAGCAAGCTGATTATATTATTGATTTAGGACCAGAAGGCGGTGATGGTGGAGGTAATATTGTGGTTACTGGAACACCAGAGGAAGTAGTTAAATGTCCTGATAGTTATACTGGTAAATTTTTGAAACCTTATTTAGAGTAAATACTAATTGTTTTAATGATTAGTATTTTTTTTAATTAACCTTTAGGATGTATCACCGCAGAGGTGATACAAAAAACCACTCGCTATGCGAGTGAGATTAATACTTAAGTAAAATGAGGGTATCGCGACATGGTATAATGAGGTTGTTCAAGCCGAATTATACCAAGAAAGGAGCGATGCCCTCTGGTAAATAGTTTACTATATTCAAAATGGATGTGCAAATATCATATAGTATTTATTATTAAAATTT
>CALVXV010000030.1 GCA_944371685.1 uncultured Bacilli bacterium
GTTCTTTACTCACTATAATCACCTAATAACATTATACTAGATTTTTATAGAAATAAAAAGCTATTTTTCATTTAGCTTTTCATTATCTTTTAATTTATTTAATATTTTTTCGATGCCCCACCACGATAATAATGCACATTTTTTACGATTTGGATTTTTGTATATATCGTCATATACAATGGCTTCTTCTAAAACTTCTTTGTCATATGGTTTTTCATCTAGCATGTTTAAAAAGTTTTGAAGGATGTTTTCAACTTGCTGTTTGGTTTTACCAATTAATACTGTGGTCATGATGGATGCGGATGATATACATATAGCGCAAGCTTCACCATCAAATCTAATATCTTTAATGATGCCATTTTCAATTTTGACTTCTAAGTTTAACTCATCAATACAGCTTTCGTTATTCATATTTGTTTTTAAATATGAATCATCATTTAGTAGTCCTTTGTTTTTTGGGTTTTGATAGTTTTCTAAGATTATTTCTCTTTTTAAATTATTGTCCATTTATATCACCTTCATGTTCTCCATAAACTGTTTCATCTAATTCAAAGTAAAAATTCCTTAATTGTTCAAATGAGCAAAAGAAAATGGTTGGGAGGTTCAAAGTTGCTTTTTCTTTTAGCGTCTTTATGACATCTTCGATGTGATCAGATTTTTTAGTGTTTAATTTATTTATTTGTTTATCTTTATAAATTGATATACCACACTTTCCTTGGCTATATAGGGGTTCGTTGGTAGCAAATAAGATGTCGGCTTCGATGATGCTACTGATAATTTTAGCAATATTATAGATAGTGTTCATGAGTGTTAAATTATGGGTTTGTCTTTCAATTTTTGTTTCTTCAACAATTTCTTTTATTCTAGTAAATAGTTGATCATCGTCTTTGCTTTCGCATGATAGTTCAGCATACATTTTACCATGATGAGATCTTATATTAAATTCACTATTAGGAATCTCTAAAGTAAGGTCGATTAGTCTACCTATGGTATTTAGGTGAGCATGGTCTAATGTTAAAATTATATAGGCAACTTTATTTTTTCCATGACCTTTACTGGCTAAGGTTGGGATGATTCCATTATTATAGCAGGTATGTAATAGCAATTCCAGTGAACGTGAATCTTCTGCCATATCGTGAAAATAGATTGATCTTTCGTTTGAATCTTGAATATTTATATTTTTAATCATATATAAGTCTCCTTTTATCTTCTTTTTGTTTTGGTATATAATGCGTTTAATTTGTGATATAACAATGTCAAATCTTCGTTTGAGCAATAATATCTAGCAAATTCGATTGTTTGATTGTGGTTAAAAATAGTATTGACGTCGATAGTTTTTAAATCATAGGGATCTTCATTTTGAAAGATTAATGTTTCACAAATGTTTTTATTTTGAAGTTGTGGTTTAAATATTGTTTCTATATAAAAGCTATTTTCCAAGGCTATTTTTGATAATTGATATGCTTTATTCATCCATGAGTTTTCTAGCTCTGGTTTTTGGGGATAGATGTTTGTCAACATTTCACATATACTTTGAAAAGTCTTGTCAGCGAGTATGGCCGGAATACGAATATCGGCCGTAATTATTTGATTTGTATTTTGAATATTAAATTCATAATCATTTATGTTTGAAATTAGATTTAATAATATTTGGAAAAATGGCAGTGTTTGTGGCTCTACTTTAAATTTAATGTAGGCTTCTTGCTCTTTGCTATGACCACGGCAGCAAGCGATTGTTTCGATTTGGTTTTGATATAAAAGTTTTAATAATTTTTCTAAGATTATTGAGCCTTCGGCAAAGTCGTGAAACGCTTTTTCTTTATTTTTAATAGTATTTATATCTAAAATCTGACCGTTATTATAATTCACTGTATCACTACCTTTTTATTGGAATATTTTTTGTTTTGCGCCATATATTTTTAGTATAAAGGAGGAAATAAACATGGAAACACTTAAAGTACGCGCTAAAAGCAATCCTAATTCAGTGGCTGGAGCTTTAGCTAATGTTTTTCGCGAGAAAGGAACTGTTGAAATTCAAGCAATTGGAGCTGGAGCTTTGAATCAAGCTATTAAGGCTGTGGCAATTGCGAGAGGTTTTGTCGCTCCTAGTGGGAAAAATTTAATATGCATCCCAGCTTTTACCGATATTATTATCGACGGTGAGGAGCGGACGGCAATTAAACTTATTGTTGAATCAAGATAGATATTTCTATCTTTTTTCTATATAAAGTATATCATAATTCTTCTTTAATAAGTGTAATTACGACAAATGTTGACACTTTTTTTATGTAAAAATCCACTATAAATATTGGTGGCATTTATTTAGTTTAACTTTTTTAGTCTTAAGGTATTTAATATTACGGTGATACTACTAAACATCATGGCTATACTAGCAAGCATTGGCGTTAATACAATATTAAAAGGTTTTAATATACCGGCGGCGATGGGAATCATAATAAGGTTATAGAAAAAGGCCCAGAAAAGATTTTGCTTGATTATTTTAAAGGTTGTTTTACTAATATTTATAAGTTTTAAAATGCTATTTAAATTATTTTGCGTCAAAATAATATCTGATGAGTCCATGGCAATATCAGTGGCACCATGCATACTGATACTAATGTCACTTAATGATAAAGCTGGTGAATCATTAATACCATCACCACACATCATGACATATTTGTTTTCAGCTTTTAGTTTTTTGATGATTTGGGCCTTTTCGTATGGGACTACATTACTATAAACTATAGTAATACCTAATTTTTGAGCAATCTTATTAGCCACCTTTTCGTTATCACCTGTCAGCATGATCGCTCTTATGCCCTTATTTTGCAAGTCTTTAATGACAGTTGGTACGTTTTTCCTGATGATATCGTCGGCACCAATTAAAGCGATAATTTCATTATTTTTTATGACATATATTATCGAATTACCGTTTGAAGATAGGTCATTGTCATCATCGGTGTGAACATTTTTAATATTATATTTATCTAATAATTTAGAGTTACCAAGCATTATTTCGTCATTTTCCACTTTTCCTTTGATGCCAAAACCAGGAATGTTTTCAAATGATGATACTTTTAATTTTTGAAGATGGTGTTCTTTGGCATAATCGGTAAAGGCCTGGCTAATAGGATGATTTGATTTAGCCTCAAGACTGATGGCTAACTGTAAGATTTTAGAGTTTTCTAAATCACTATAGTTTATGATTTTTGATATTTTTAATTTACCGTAGGTTAAAGTTCCTGTTTTATCAAAGACGGTGGTATCGACTTTTTGAATATTTTCTAGTATTTCACTTTTTTTAACTATAATGCCTTCTTTCGCGCATATACCTTCACTCACTATTATGGCAAGGGGTGTGGCTAAACCTAAACTACAAGGACAAGCCACAACTAAAATAGTAACAAAGGTTATTAATGATTCGCTTAAGTCTTTAGTTATAATTAAATATAGGATTAAGGTTACGATGGCAATTAAGATAACAATGGGAACAAAGATACCGGATACTTTATCAGCCATTTTAGAAATAGGAGCTTTAGTATTACTAGCTTCGATAACTAATCTTACTATTTCTGATATCGTGGAATCTTTACCGATTTTTTCGGCTTTATATTCGATATAGCCATCATAGTTCATACTGCCGGCTAAAACTTTGGAGCCGGCCATTTTATTTACAGGTTTACTTTCGCCAGTTATAAAGGAATCATCAAAATGAGCTTGACCTAGAGTTATCTCACCATCAACGGCAATTTTTTGACCAGCTTTACAAACTAAAATATCGCCTTTTTTAATTTCATCTAAAGTGACTTCTTGATATTCTTCACCTTTTTTTATAAGGGCTTTAGACGGGGTGATGGTGACAAGTTTTTGAAGGGCTTCTTTAGTCTTATCTTTATTAATGTTATCGATATACCGGCCTAATTTGATGAAGTAAATGACGATAGCTGATGATTCAAAGTATAAATTCATTACAGCATCGTGATGGCCTTTAAAAACTAGGTACATATTATATAGACTATATAAGAAACTGGTTATGACACCGATTCCAACTAAAGTATCCATGTTTGGAGTTTTATGGATTAAGTTTTTATAGCCGTTTTTGATAATATCAAAGCCATAGATTAAGAATGTGATGGTTAACAAAAGTAAAGTAATCATATAAGGGTATATATGTTTATGGGGATCTAAATAAGGGATGGATGGCAAGTTTAACATGTGGCCCATAGAGATATACATTAAAATGATGGCGAGAATGGTAAAAATAATCAGTTTATGTTTTTCTTTTGTATTTTGTTTTTCTATTTTTATTTCTTTAAATTCCCCGAGGCTTTTGAAACCAGCTTTTTTGATAAAGGTTTCTAGTTTTGGAATATCTAATATGTTTTCATCATAATCGATTGTGGTATTAGCCATGACTAGATTAACGGAAGCATTATAAATACCATTTTGTTTGTTTAAATATTTTTCTAAACCACTTGAACAAGCAGAGCAAGTCATACCATCAATTTTTAAAATTATTCTTTTCATAGGCTCATCTACTCTACTTTAAAATCTAAATCTTCGATGGCTTCTTTTAAGGTATTTATATCGACATCTTTATTTAATGTGATTTTAACGTTTTTTTCTATGTGACTTGCCTTGGCCTTTTCAACACCATCGATATCCATTAAAACGTTTTGAAGACGTCTTTCGCAGCCTTCACAGGTCATTCCTTCTACTTTAAAAATAATTTCTTGCATATACATTTCCTTTCTAATTATTTGGTTATTTTTTATGAGCTTTTTTCCAAGCTTTGATTTTGTCTAATCTTTCTTTGAACCTCAATTCATTACCTATGGCATTTGGGGTGTAATAGGTTCTATTTTTTAAAGATGGAGGCAAACACTCCATGGTGGTTAGTTTGTCTTTATAATCGTGGGCAAACTGGTAGCCTTTACCATAGTTTAAGTCTTTCATAAGTTTGGTTGGGGCATTTCTAATAACTAGTGGGACTGGTTCAGCCAAGGTGTTTTTAGCATCAAAAGCAGCTAATCTATAGGCAACATCACTAGAGTTTGATTTAGGAGCTAGTGACATATAGATAACAGCTTCGGCTAGGTGGACATTACATTCTGGCATACCTAAAAAGTGGCAGGCTTGATAGACGTTTATGGCCACGTTTAGAGCGTTTGTATCGGCAAGGCCAATATCTTCAGAGGCAAATCTGGTAATTCTTCTAGCAATATATAGTGGATCTTCCCCGGCTTCTAACATTCTGGCTAGCCAGTAGACGGCAGCATCAGGATCAGAGTTACGCATTGATTTGTGCAAAGCCGAGATGATGTTATAATGTTCTTCCCCATTTTTATCGTAAAGCAAAGCTTTTTTAGAGATACTGTTTTCAATGTTTTCTTTAGATACTTGAATGGTGTCACCCTCTATGTTGGCATTGGTGATAATGATATCTAGGGTGGTTAGAGCATTCCTGGCATCACCACTGGCAAAGTTGGCTATTATTTTGAGATTTTCATCGCTGATATTGATTTTTTCTTTGCCAAAGCCTCGTTCATCGGTGATGGCTCTTTTAAGTAAGGTAAAAATATCATCACTAGATAGTTCTTTTAAGACGAAGACACGGCATCTTGAGAGCAAGGCGTTATTGATTTCAAATGATGGGTTTTCGGTGGTGGCGCCAATTAAGATGATGGAACCTTTTTCGACGAATGGTAAGAAGGCGTCTTGCTGGGCTTTATTGAAACGGTGAATTTCATCGACAAAGACGATGGTTCTGACGCCTAATCTTTTGTTATTGTCGGCATCTTCCATGACTTTTTTTATTTCTTTAATGCCCGAAGTTACCGCTGAGAATGTGATGAATTTTGATTTTGTTTCATGGGCGATTATTCTAGCTAAAGTGGTTTTACCTACACCTGGTGGGCCCCAGAAAATCATCGATGAGATGTTATCGGTTTCAATCATTTTTTTTAGTAGTTTGCCCTCACCTATCAGATGGGTTTGGCCGACAAATTCACTTAAGTTTCTCGGACGCATTCTGGATGCGAGTGGTTCACTTGATTTTAATTCAAATAAGGATTGTTGATACATTTTGTCACCTCTAATAGAATTATATATTATTGATAGTTTGGATTCAAGTTTAGGTTTTAAATTTAACTTAGATAAATTTAAAAATGATTTTATATGAATACATAATAAAAGCCAAATTTAGCATATAAATCTGACTTAACTATTAATTTTTTAATCAACGATCTTAATTTATTTACAAGTATATCCTTGAACTTCTAAAACTTGTTTTAGTTCGGAAATAGTTATTTTTTGACTTGTATCTATACCAATAAAACTGCCACCATGTTCTTTGGTTACAAATTTAATGCCTTCATCGGTGACACTGGCACTCATATATGGTTTAGTTTGTCTAATCGTATTGACATAATTTTGCCTTTGATCTAATAATTCTTCTGGAAAGATCATATTAACTGTAAATGTCATATCTTTTATTTTTTGATTATTAACTTTTATTTCCAAATTGGATTTGGTTTTAATATCAGATGATGTATCTTCGGCTAGGCATGTTAAAGTTTTGGTATTTTTCAAATCTATTATATAGATTGATAAGGTACATCCTATGAGCAATAATACAATAAATATTATCCATGTGTGATTTCTTTTTTTCATATATTTCCTACTTTCTTAAGGCATCCATAATCTGATTTTCATTTACTGCACCTACTAATGTTTCTTTAACTTTACCATTGTCAAATATTATGATGGTAGGTGTTGCACTAATTTCATATTTTTCGATTGTTTGCGCACTACTATCATCATTCATATCAATGGTGCCTATTTTAATATCTTTATTATTTTTGGCAATGTCAATTAGTGTAGTTAGCATGGCAACACATGGTGGACAAGAGTTTGAGGTAAATTCTAAGATGACTGGTTGATTTGCGGTTAAAATTTCTTTTTCAAAATTATCATCATTTATTTTTATGATTCCAACTTCAGCGGCTTTTTCTTTATTGGTATTATTATTTTGTGTAAAATAATAAAAAATAGTGAATGCGCATAATATAGCTATAAAAGCTAGAATTTCTATTATTAATTTTATTTTTTTATTCATGTTATTCCTCCTAATTTATTATTCCAATGACTCCATTTATAATATACCATATGCCACTTAATAGTAGTATACTGCCGGATATTTTACTTATAATATTATAATGTTTTTTTATGAAATCAAAAGTACTTTTCATTTTCTCTAAGAATAAGGTGGTTACGATAAATGGAATGGCAAGGCCTAGAGAATAGATTAGTAATAAGGTGGCTCCTTTAATGATACTACCGGTAGTGGTGGCTAATATTAAAGCCGATGATAAAAAAGCTCCGACGCATGGGGTCCATGATAACGAAAAGATGATACCAAATAATACCGATGTTATAAATGTTAAGTTTTTCTTTTCATGATTTGCATTTTTGGTTTTGTTTAAAAATTTTATGAATAAGATACCAATATAATTTAAACCAATTATTATTAAAAATATTCCAAAAATAATATTAACATAATCAGCATATTCATGAATAAATTTACCAAAAGTACTAGCAAAAACTCCTAAAAGGACAAAAATTATACTAAATCCGGAAACAAAACCTAGCGAATTAGTAATTGCTTTTTTCATGCTTTTACTTTCGGTAGCAAAATAAGAAATATAAATTGGAATTACAGGTAATATACATGGTGAGATGAATGAGGCAATTCCTTCAATAAATGTGATTAAATACTCCATATTTTACCTCCACAATATTTTAATTAACACTTTAAATGATATCACAAAAAGGAGTGCTATTCAACAGATGACATTTGAAGGATATAAAACTTTGTGTTAAGGTAAGATGTAAAATTAAACGCAACCCTAAAAATAAACAAAGTTGCATTTACTTTTGCAATTGAGCAACTTTGTGTTAAGAAACTAGTTATTAAATTATTTAAATTTATCTTTTGGTGTTTTTTCTTCTTTTTCTTTACTAATATTTATTACATCATTCATTTGGGCAAGTTCATTTATTTTTTCTTGGTAACCTTTTAAAGCTGAAAAAGGTGCGAACTGAGCCGAACGATTTTCAAGAGACATTGCTTTTCTTTTCTTAGATACATGGTGAGGCATGTTTATAATATCATCATAGTTATGCATGATGCCCTCCTATTTGTTCATTTCTTTTTTTGGTAGTAGCTTTTTCTTCCAAGTCCATAAGTTTTAATATAGAGTTTTTTCCGTATTTTTCTTTGATAGTTAGAAGTGTGGCTTGGAGTTTTCTTTCCTTTATTTCTTCCTTTTTTTCTTTTTCCAAAATGAGTGTTTGCTTTTTGGTATCTGAAAACAAGTTTAGTTGGTGATATCTTATTTTATGAATTGTTGTTTCGGCACTGATTATGTTATTGGCTGTTAAGTTAATTCTTTTGATTAATAGTTTAGGATTAATAATTTTATCATACAATTTTATTAAGGTTTGCATGATTATTTTGGAAGATGATGTTTTATATTCTAAGTTAATGGTGCCGTGAGCATGTTTGGGAATGTTTCTTCCATAAAAATCAGTAGTAATTTCACCTTCATAGTGATTATTTATGTTTCGAATGTCATAACCAATGGTTAAAGTTAGTTTATCTGTAACAAGATTTTTTGCTGTAAGTTCTAGGGCAAGTGAATCGGCCATTTCACGGACTATTAATTTAGTTTCTTTATGGTTATAAGGGCACTCTAAGACTTGTCCCAACGTTATGCATCTATTATTTGGAGTATAGGCTTTTATAGACTGTATTGTACAAGGTTCATATCCCCAAGCATGATCAATTAAAAGCTCGGCATTTATGCCAAATAATTTATAGAGTAAATCTTCGTTTTTGATAGAACATCTAGCAATATCTCCAATGGTATAAATAGCATATTTTTCTAGTTTTTTAGCGATTCCTTTGCCTATTCGCCAAATATCGGTAATTGGTTTATGATTCCATAGTTGTTTTCGGTAAGACATTTCATTAAGTTCGGCGATTCTCACTCCATATTGATTTGGATTGGCGTGTTTAGCAACAACGTCCATGGCAACTTTAGCTAAAAATAGATTGGTGCCGATGCCGGCGGTGGCGGTGATTCCTGTTTGTTTATATATATCGTTGATTATTTTGGTTACAAGTTCTTTAGGAGTGAGGTTATAGTATTTTAAATAATCTGTTATGTCCGCGAATATTTCATCAATAGAATAAACAAATATATCAGCACTTGATAAATATTTTAGATATATACTGTAAATTTTAGCGGATGCATCTATATAGTGAGCCATGCGTGGTTTGGCGATAATGAAGGATAATTCTTTGGTTTTATCTTTTTTTAATTCGTCATCGTTAAATGATTTACCAGTAAATGGTTTATAGCTATTTTGCTTTTTTCTTGCTTGATTTATGTTTTTGACTTTTGTGATGATTTCAAATAGTCTAGCTCGGCCACCTATTCCATACTGTTTTAAAGACGGACTGACAGCTAGGCAAATGGTTTTGGTACTTCTTTCTTCATCGGCGACAACTAGATTTGTTTTTAGAGGATCCAGACCTCTTTCTGCGCATTCTACTGAAGCATAAAAGCTTTTTAAATCAATACATATATAGGTTCTTTCCATTTACATCACCACTATTATTTTACCACAAACATTTGTTCTTGTTAAGAGGCTGGTGCGGTTGGAAAAAATTTACAAAAAAAGATTACTTTTTTGGTAACCTTGTTATTTTAAAAATATAAGCCAAAGTGCTAATAGGATAAAAATGATAAAAGCGATTATACTAAATTTACTAATACTGACTTTTTTCATGTTGTTTTTTTCTAGGTTTTCGGCTTTTCCAATATATTTGAGTCCAAAAAGTTTTGTTTTGCTTAAATCTATGTTTGTATATAAACCAAAGGCCATAGGATTATCATATTCCGAGTATTCAAAGTTTTTTAATTTTAACAGATCAAAAAACATAATTAAATCAGCTGAACAGCCAGATATATTCAAAACAGATAACCAAACTAAAATATTATTATTGATAGATATTCCTATGATATAAGTGATAACGCCTATGATGACGAATGGAAATAATAAGGAAATTAAGATGTTTCTTTTACTAATGTTTTGTTTACATAAACAGCATAGTATCCCCTTTTCTAAATGGGCTCCATAGGTGATATTTTTAAAACTAGCGCCATTAATAACATAAGCTATGCTATGAAGGAGTTCATGCAGGATAAGGTATGGAATGATAAGCAAAAATATAAGTTTTAGATCTTGGTTAGTTATTATGACAGTGTTTGATAAGTAAGCTGTTAAAATTAGCATGACAATTAAAATTATAATTGATATTATTTGTAAAAGTATACCATTCATTTCATATATATAATATTTCTTTTCCTTGTTCATTTGGCATCTCCTATGATTAGTTTAATGATTTATAAAGCTTTAATATTTCCAACCTTATATTTTGAATGTAATTTTAAAGTATGTATATTATTGTCTCCCATTCATTATAAGTATAACAGAAAATCAAATATATTTATATTACTTTTATTTGGATAATTTCTTAATTAATACTATTAATTATATACTTTAGCTTTTATAATTCC
>CALVXV010000031.1 GCA_944371685.1 uncultured Bacilli bacterium
AAAGACACCTATATTGGCCAAATGTCCCAAAATATGCAGACCACTCCACCTGCAAACAATTTTCAAATAGGTATGCAAGCTATTAGTAAAACTCTAATAACTTACATGATAATTATTACTATAGCTGTATTTATTTTAAATTCACTTTTGCACCATAATTTAATGGATGCTCTTTTCTTCGCTATTTCCGTCGCTGTTGGGATAACTCCAGGTATGCTACCCATGATTGTCAACGTCAACTTGTCTAAAGGAAGCAAATCTCTAGCTAAAAAGAAAACTCTTATAAAACATAGTGAAGCCATCGAAAACCTAGGGGCTATTGATATTCTATGTACCGATAAAACCGGAACCCTAACTCAAAATCAAATCACCTTACAGTATTATCGCAATATTGCTGGTAATGAAGATGAAACCATCTTAAAATATGCTTATCTAAATAGTTATTATAGTACCGGTATTAAAAACATCATCGACAGAGCCATATTAAGCTATGCTAATGCTCATGATATTTCAAACAAAGTAAAACATTATAAAAAAATAGATGAAATTCCCTTTGATTATAATAGACGTATGGCTAGCGTCGTTGTTAAAAATGGTGAAAACATTAGAATATTAACTAAAGGCGCCGTTACTGAAATACTAAATAAATGTAATAAAGTAAAATACCAAAATAAAATATCTGATTTAACCAATGATATTAAAACTAAAGTAAAAAGCGATGTCGAAAAATTAATCGAAAAAGGAATGCAAGTAATTGCCCTCGCTGGTAAACAAGAATATAATGGACAAAATAATTTCACTCAAAAAGACGAAACTGAATTAGTATTACTTGGATATATTGCCTTTTTAGATCCGCCAAAAAAGGAAGTTAAAACCACATTAAAAAAATTAAAAGAAGTTGGTGTTACCACTAAAATATTAACCGGCGATAATCCTGCTGCCACTAAAACAGTTTGTATGCAAGGTGGCATAAACACCTCAGAAATTTTAATTGGTAAAGACATTGAACAACTTACCGATGAAGAACTATCAAAAAAAGTTGAAACTGTTGATGTGTTTGCTAGATTAACACCAATTCAAAAAGAAAGAATTGTCTTAGCCCTAAAGAAAAATGGCCATGTTGTTGGTTATATGGGTGATGGTGTTAATGATGCTCCATCATTATCTGAATCAGATGTTGGCATAAGTGTTAATAATGCTACTGATATAGCAAAAGAGGCCAGCGATATTCTTATATTAGAAAAAAATCTAAAAGTAATTTACGATGGCGTAATAGAAGGAAGAAAAGTATATGGTAACATCATGAAATATATGAAAATGGCCCTATCCGCATCATTTGGAGATGTTTTCAGTGTCTTTCTCGCCAGCATCTGTTTACCATTTCTTCCAATGGTACCAATTCAATTCTTACTTCAAGACTTACTCTATGACCTTTCACAAATAGCAATACCATTTGATAATGTTGATGAAGAATTCCTAGATAAACCTCATAAATGGGACACAAGTGACCTTAAAACATTTATGAATACCATGGGTATTACAGCCTCTGTCATCGACCTTATTGCTTTTATCATTTTCTGGTTTGCGTTAGGCTTCAATACCGTACAAGACCAAATATCATTCCAAACAGCTTGGTTTATTGAAGGTGTCATATCCCAAACTATGATCGTCCACTTCATTAGAACCGAAAAAATTCCCTTCATTGAATCAACTGCCAATAAATGGTTACTACTATCCACATCTTTATGTATAATAACTTCAATGATATTGCCATTATTACTTATAAACATCAAAGACTTCCATTTCACAACTTTGCCATTCGCCTTTTATATGTATGTAATCATATTAATGATAATATATGCTGTTTTAACAGAAATAGTCAAACATTTTTATATAAAAAAACATCATAGATGGTTATAAATAAAAAAATGTGATATAATTGTGATGTAAAGGGCTAGTACAGACTTTATAGTTTTGTGCTAGTTTTTTGTTTGAGGTGAAAAAAGTATGAAAAAAGTAGTAGGATGTATTTTGTTAATAATTTTGTTTATGCCAATAAATATTCAGGCTAAACGTGGATGTTGTTCATGGCATGGTGGAGTATCTGGAGCTTGTCGAAATGGTTATCAAGTATGTAATGATGGCACCACCAGTCCAAGTTGTACCTGTAATGCACCAAGTAGTTCGAGTTCTTCATCTACTAAAAAAGTGTATACACCAAGTTATGTTTATGGATGCACTAATCAAAATGCCATAAATTATAATCCAAAAGCTAATAAAGATGATGGTAGTTGTATTCAAAAAGTACCAGGCTGTACAGATAAAAATGCTAAAAATTATAATGCCTCTGCCAACACCGATGATAATTCGTGTCAATATGAAAAGGAAATAACAGAAACAAAAGAGATTAAATATTCAACTAAATACATTGACAATGATGATATGACTAAAGGCAACCAGCACATAAAAACAAAAGGAATAAATGGCGAAAAAGAAATAGTCTATTTAATTGTAACCGATAAATATGGCAAAGAATTAACTAAAGAAGTTAAAAGTGAAACCATTACAAAAGAAGCTGTAACCGAAATCGTAGAAAAAGGTACAAAAGAAAATAATACCATGTCTATCCTTATTTTTCTTATATGTTTAATAACTGTTTTTTATCAAGCATTTAAATATAAAAATGGTAATTTATTATTAAATAAGATTCAAACAAAACCATTGGATTTATCTATCTTATTATATATACTTTATATAATAAGTGTGATACCAATTTTTATAGATATAATAAAAATAATAATTAATAAACTAAAAAAAATTAAAGGCAAAAATTTTCGTTGACCAAATTATAAAAAAATAGTAATATATAAGGCAAAATTAATTAAAGAAAGTGATGAAATGACAACTTATAATGAAATTACTAAAACCTTATTAGAAAATGGTGCCAAAGAATTATATAGATTCCAAGGACATAATAGTTTTGAATGCTATGATATTAGAAATAATCGTTTCAATAATAACAAGTCACATTATGTCTATTTTTCTAGTTCCAAAAATCACCATTATTACTTTACCATTAAAAGACTAAGACAGTTAATTAATGCTATTGTTTTAAATGATACTCATTACAAAATAACTAGAAAAGGACTAGAAAATCCACAAAGTTTTCATGCAATTCAAAACATGATATTTAATTCTGATAAAATAAAAGACTTAAACAGTATCTCCCTAGTATGTGATCAAGTATACTATGCTTTAATCAAAGAAAATTGTATTGATACTCGTAAGAAAATTCAAGATAGTGGTATTGAAAGAGTAGACAGAAAGGTTTTTGGTGGAGGTTATGGCATTACTGGCCCTTGGCTCGATTTATTCAACGACTTAACATATTTTTCATCTCACACTAGAATAACCACACTTGATGTTTTAGAATTTTTAGACAAATTAAAACAAAAGGGCATTCAAGCCAATCCTTTGCTTATAAAGGATATATTAGAAAGAAAACAGCGCCACTACATCATTTCAGAAAATTTATATAATGATTTTCACAAATATAGTATTATGAATGATTTAGAACGTATTTATCAAGAAAACTTATATGTTAGTGGAAGTTCTTTCATGACCAATCCTACAAAAACTATTAAAAAAGTATTAACTACTTATCAAACAAACCGTAACCAAATACTTCATAACTTAGATAAAAAATATCACAGTATTGGATTATAAGCAGATAACAAATCTGCTTTTACTGTGCAAAAATACTTAAAAAAATCCCAAAATAAAACAACTCGTGATATAATGAAAAAAGAAAGTAGTGATTATATGTTTGACATAAATGAAGGCCTAATAATTGCCCCAAATCATATTAAAAAAGAAATATTAAAAAAATTATCTGAAACAAAAAAACTTCTAAATATTAAAATAATGACCAAAGAAGAATTTAAAAATAATTATTATGGCACTTATAAAAAAGAAGCCTTATATTTTATTATGCAAAAATTTAACTTAAACTATTTAATCGCCCAAAAATATTTAGATAATATTTTTATTAAAAGCAAAGTAATAAAACCATACTATGAAACTCTAAAAAAAAATAACTTATTAGAAATAAATCCATATTTCAAAAATAACTTAAAAAACATAACTATTATTGGTTATGATGACCTTGATCCATATATCCTAAAGGATTTAAAACAATACAATTTAAAAATAATCAATCCACAAATAGGACATGAAACCAAAAAAATTCATGAATTTTCAAATCAAACCGAAGAACTTATATATATAGCTCAAAGTATTTTAGATCAAATAATGCATCAAAAAATTGATATAAATGACATCTTCATATCTGGTCTTACCAGCGATTATAAAAGTGAATTTATTAGAATCTTTAATCTCTTTCATATACCATTTGAATTCTCCCAAAGTATCTCCCTTTATAGTTCTAAAATAACTCAAACTTTTTTACAAACTCTAAAACAAACCAAAAATCTACAAGCAGCCTTAAACAGTATTCCCGCTTCCGATTTAAAAAATCAAATAATTGATGTTTTAAACACACTTTCATTTCCGCAAATCGACGATATTTCTATTGAAATTATAAGTGCTAAAATGCAAAATATTTCTTTGAAAAATACTGAAGTCAAAAATGCCATCAAAATAATTGAACTAAATCAAATAACGGATAAAACCAAATATTATTACATTTTAGGATTAAATCAAGGTATTATTCCACATATATATAAAGATGACGATATAATAACCGATGAAGAAAAAGCATCTTTAGGACTACTTACTTCAATCCAAAAAAATCAAATAACCAAAAATAAAATTAAATACTTAATAAACACCTTTCCTAACCTAACCATTTCTTATAAATTAAAAGACACATTTAGTACCTTCTATCCTTCGTTTATTATAAGTGAATTAAACTTAGAAGTAATCAAGAACCATCAAATATCGTTTGAATATTCAAATGATTATAATAAATTAAAACTTGGTATTCTTTTAGATAATTACTTTAATTATAATGAAAAAGACAATAATTTAGATCTTCTTTATAATAAATATCCAAATATTTCCTACAGTACATATAATAATCAATATCAAAAAGTATCTCCCAATTTATTAAAAAAACATCTTCATAATGGTTTAACCCTTTCATACACTAGTTTAAATAACTATGCCCTATGTCCATTCAAATTTTATATCAAGCATATTTTAAAGCTAGAACCATTTGAAGAAACCTTTCCGATTTTAATTGGTAACCTTTTCCACGCCACCCTCTGTAAAATATATGAAAAAAATTTCGACTTAGATCAAACATATTATGGTTATCTAAAAGATTACGCCCTTTCCCCAAAAGAAAAATTCTTCGTAAACAAGCTCTACAACATTTTAAAACAAGATATTGATATAATTAAATGGCAAGACTCCCATAGTCACTATAATAATCACTTAACCGAAAAACCAATTGAAATAGATAAATCAAAAGATATCAAAATAACCTTTAAAGGCATCATTGATAAAATAAATTATACTAAAGAAAATAATCAAATAAATATAATCATCATTGACTATAAAACAGGAAATGTATCTTCCACACTAGATAATATTAATTACGGATTAAATATGCAGCTCCCAACTTATGTTTATCTTGTTCAAAAAGGTCTAAAAGAAAAATGCTTAGTAAATGGCTTTTATCTTCAACAAGTCTTAACAAGTCAGCCCATAGATAGTGATGACATCGAAAAAGACATTAAAAAAAATTTAAAACTAAATGGGTATACAATAAATAATGAACAAATCATAAATCAAATAGATAACACATATCAAAATAGCGAAATTATTAGTGGTATGAAAACAACTAAAACTGGTTTTTATGCCTTCACTAAAATCATAAATGAAAATGAAATTAATAAATTAGTAGATATTACCAATAATCATATTAATAATATGATAGATAAAATATTAAATGCTGACTTTGAAATAAAACCCAAACGTCTAAAAAACGAAAATATCAGCTGTAAATATTGTCAATTTAAAGATATTTGCTTTGTTAAAGAAAATGACATTCAAGATATTAAAGAAGTAAAATTTAAAGATATAATAGGAGGTAAGCACAATGCCCAAGTGGACTAAAGAACAAACAGAGGCCATCCATCAAACCGGCACTAACATCATTGTCTCAGCCGGAGCTGGTTCTGGAAAAACCGCCGTCTTATCGGAAAGAGTATTAACCAAATTAAAACGAGGAATATCTTTAGATAACTTATTAATATTAACCTTTACTAATGCTGCAGCTGCCGAAATGAAAGAGCGAATAAGAAAAAAAATAATCGAAGCAAATCTAACTAATGAACTTCCAAAAGTGGATACCGCCGACATCACTACATTTGATGCTTATGCCCTATCACTTGTAAAAAAATATAGCCATTATTTGAATATATCTAAAGACTTATCCATTGTAGATAGCTCTGTTATGTCTTTAGAAAAAAAACATCTCATTCAAAATATATTTGATGAATATTATCAAAATCAAAATTCAAAATTTTTAAAATTAATTGATAACTTCACCCTAAAAGATGATAAAAAAATCATTGAATACCTTTTAAAATTAAATACCAGTTTAGATAATCTATATAATAAGGATGATTTTTTGCAAAATTACATTGATAACTATTTTAATGAATCCCAAATGGATAGTTACATAAATGAATACATGCATCTCATCCACAGTAAACAAAAAAGTATCAAAAATACAATCCACAGTTTAAGTTTTTACGTAGATGGTACATATATTGAAAAAATAGAAACGACATTAACTAATCTATTAACCAATAAAGAATACGATAAAATAAAACTATCATTCCCAGGTAGACTTCCAAACCTTCCTAAAGGAAGTGAAGAAGAAGCCAAAAACATTAAACAAGAATTAAATAATCTTATTAAAGAGTTAAAAGAATTAACTAAATATAAAGATATAAATTATATCAAAAATACAATCCTTAAAACCAAAGACTATACCGAAATTATTATCGAAATATTATTAAAGTTAGATAAACAACTAAATAAATTTAAAAAAGAAAAACACGTCTACGAATTTATAGATATTGCTAGAATGGCCATCAACCTCTTAAAAGAAAATGAAGATATCAAAGAAAGGCTCAAAAATAAATATAGTGAAATATTAATCGACGAATATCAAGATACTAATGACATTCAAGAAACCTTTATTTCCTATATTGAAAAAAACAACGTCTATATGGTTGGTGACATTAAACAATCTATTTACCGTTTTAGACACACAAATCCAGAACTATTTAAAACTAAATATGAAAGTTATAGTAAAAATATAAATGGTTTAAAAATTGATTTAAATAAAAACTTCCGTTCAAGAGATGAAGTTTTAAATAACATTAATGAAATGTTCAATCAAATAATGGACTCTGATATTGGCGGCGCCAACTACATAGCTACTCATCAAATGATATTTGGTAATACCGCTTATAATGAAATTCATAAAGAAAACTATAACATGGAAATATTAAATTATGAAAGCCTAGAAGATAAATCATACACCGATGAAGAAATTGAAATATTTACTATTGCCAATGATATAAAAAACAAAATCCAAAGCAAATTTCAAATCATGGATAAAGATACCAATAAACCAAAACAATTAGAATATAAAGATTGCGCTATATTAATTGATCGGTCATCAAAATTTGAACTCTATAAAAAAATATTTGAATACTTAAATATTCCTATCACCATATACCGCGATAAAGCTATTAATAACTCCGATGAAATTATTTTATTTAAACATATTTATAACCTTATTTTATCAGATAAAATTGACATAAATTTTAAATATTCTTTTACCTCTATTGCTAGAAGTTATCTTTTTAATATGTCTGATGAAGAAATATTCCAGCACTTAAAAATTAACGATTTTAAAGAAACAGAAATATATAAAAACTGTCAAACATTAAAACAAAATATAAATGAATTCACCAATGAAACATTAATAAGAAGTATTATAGATACTTTTAATATATATCAAAAAATGGTTACCATTGGCGATATCAAACAAAGAATCACGATCATTGATTCCTTAATTAAAGTCGCTCAAAACTGTGATAAATTAGCCTATCAAATAACTGACTTTTATGAATACCTAAACGAAGTTTTAAAAGAAGGGCTTGATATAACTTTAGCCTTAAATAAAGAAGATTCAAACTCTGTTAAAATAATGACCATTCATGCCTCAAAAGGGCTTGAATTTCCTATATGCTATTTTAGCGGTCTCAGTAAAAAATTCAACATTGATGATTTAAAAAATTTATTTTATTTCTCAGATAAATATGGTTTCATTATTCCTTATTTTGACACATCACCAAAGACAACAATTTTAAAAACCCTAATGAAAAACAATTACATAAAAGAAGAAATATCTGAGCGAATAAGACTATTCTATGTAGCTTTAACTAGAGCCAGAGAAAAAATGATTTTAATCGCCAAAATGGAAGAAGGTCTTGAAATAAAAGATAATGGCGTTGTTGATGATAGTATTAGATTAAAATATCTATCATTTCAAAATATCTTAAACTCCATATATTCTTCATTAAAAAAATATCTAACAAACATTGATTTATCCACCATAAATCTAACCAAAGATTATAATCTATCAAAAAAAAGCATGTTTAAAAACACTTTTTCCACAGTAAAATTATTAGAAGTACATGAACTAAATATTCCAAAAGTAGAAATAACGAAATCTAACTTTTCCAAAATTTCCCATACATTGTACACAAAAGAAGAAAAGCAAAACATTGACCTCGGAATAAAAATGCATAGTATTTTAGAAAACATTAATTTTAAATCTCCTAATTTAACCAATCTAACTGACTTTGAAAAAAGAAAAGTCACAGCTTTCATCAACTCTGGAATTCTAAAAGACACTAAACAAATATATAAAGAATATGAATTTATCTATGAAGAAAACAAAGAAGAATTTCATGGAATAATTGACCTGCTTTTAATTAAAGAAAAAGAAAATGTCATAGTGGATTATAAATTAAAACATACTACCGATGAAGCATATTTAAAACAGTTAAATGGGTATAAAAATTACATTGAAAACATAACAAATAAACCTACAAAAATATATCTATACTCTATCCTAGATGAAAAATTAGTGGATTTAAACGAAAAAATAAATGTCTAATTTAATCATAATTAGGCATTTTTGTTGATATAAATAAATCAAAATGATATAGTTAATTAGTATAGGAGTTGATACAAATGTCAAAAAAAGATAAAAGAAAAATAGTTCAAATGATTCTTCATCAAAACTTAGATAAAAAAGACAAAGAAGATATCATTGACCTACTTGCCGATAGTTCAGTAGCTGTCGATGTTGATAAAGAAGAAGAAAGAAATTTAACATTCGGCGAAAAAATGGCCGATAAAATATCCGAAATAGCAGGAAGCTGGACCTTCATATTTTTATTTATTTTTTTCTTAATCACCTGGATTGTTCTTAATACCATTATATTAACTGATAAAGAAATAGATCCATACCCATTCATCTTACTAAACTTACTTTTATCATGCATCTCAGCACTCCAAGCTCCAATTATCATGATGAGTCAAAATAGAGCCTCAAAAAAAGACAGCCTTAGAAACCAAAATGACTATAAAATAGACTTAAAAAGTGAATTAATTTTAGAAGATCTCCACCATAAAGTAGAAACTTTAATCAATAATCAAAATAGATTATTAAATATTTTAGACAAAGCTATAACCGAAGAAGAATCAAATTCCAAAAAGAAAGAAACAATCTAAAATAAAGTTGTTTCTTTTATTATAATTTAAAGTGAAACTTGAAATGGATTAGACTTTGAACCATCTCCTCCTGTGATTTCTACATTTGTGTTTAGATATAAGACTGGGCGGACCGCAAAGGAGTTGGTCACGCTGTCGCTACCAAAGACAGAGCCAGCACTGTGCAAATAGACCGCAATGGAACTAGTACTGGCAGTAGGAGCCTGTAACCATTCATATTATCCACTATATAAATAATCACTGTTTTTACATCCTCCGTCATAGTTGTAAAGTGCGGTTGATAAGCAGTTACTTCCGGCCGCATATCCATAGTCACTTGGATACATTAATCCTATTTTTTGTGTTGTACTTGCTGGATTTCCACTATAGACTTGACTGCTGTCTCGCTCTGCATTATAGTAACCACTGGCTGTTAATGTTTCATAATTGCTATCAGTTGCCCCTCCCAAATAATATGTTTCTTCTGATATCATATTTCTATATGTTTCATCTATACTATTATAATAATCACCATTTAAATAACTTTTTAATGAGGAATTGTCCCAATTGTTACTATCGTCTGATGCCCATGCATCATTTCCTATACTTTCATTTCTGATTATTTCAATTTTACCATCTATTACTCCTATTATTCTCCATAACTCATTATTAAATGATACGTAGTTATTTGGGCTTGCACCATAATATCTAATGTCGCCGTGCTCATCAGTATATAGTTCAT
>CALVXV010000032.1 GCA_944371685.1 uncultured Bacilli bacterium
GGTGTAACCTTACCATTTTTATCTTATGGTGGCTCAAGTTTACTAATAACCCTCGCTTCAATGGGTATCATTTTAAATATATCAAGACATTAAATAAACAAAAACTAAAGACAATTTAATTATAACCATCAAAATATGGTAAAATAATAGTGGTGATAATATGAATTTTAAAGAAGAAATAAAAAACTATAATTTTTCAAACTCTCCATTCATTATAAAAATGGGTTTAACCCCAGTTATCGTAATTACTCCAAACATAAATGAAATAAATAGCCATATTATTGCGCAATATATCTCTAATGTTACTGAAAGTTCTTTTTTAATAAATATAAACGAAACTAACTTAGATGAAAATTTTAAACCACTACTTTTAAATATCATTAATACCCAAAATATCAAACTGATAATAAACTTAATTATCGGTGATCAAGATAATGGTTTTGATGTTACCGTTAAAACTTCTAAAAATCTAAATGCCATTTTTCAAACAATCAAAACTCTAAACCAAAACTTTAATCAAAATAATATAAAATCAATATATAATAAAAACTATCAAGAAATATTCAAATATAATAGTGTTGATGTTATTCAAATTGAAATAAACCCTACCTGTACTAACTTAGATCATCTTGAAAACATCTCCAAATCCTTAATTGATTTTATAGTAGAGTATATGAAAAACTAAAAAACGTTCACTTGAAATGAACGTTTATTTTCTTTTACTTTTCTTATTTTTTTCTTTAATTTCAGCTTCGGCAACTACCTTGTTTTTATCTATCCAATCCTTACCATCGACAGCTCTTGAAACAAGTAATGTACAACTAGTATCACCAACTGCATTTAAAGCCGTAGCTGGCGCATCAATAACTGTCGCAATCATTGTAAGTACAGGTAAAGCTGCCACCGGATAACCCATCATTGAAATAATAACCATCTCACTAATAGTACCGCCTCCAATAGGCACCGCACTAATTAAAACAGAAGCAACTAACGCTGTAATTAAAATTTGAATAGTAGTCCCTGCATCCGCCACATTTGTTCCAAATAAACATACTAAGAACATTATCTTAAATACACTACCAAGCATTGAACCATCTTGATGTAAGTTAGTAGCTAAAGATATAGTTGTATCAGCCACATCATCAGATACATTCATTTTTTTAGCTGAATCAATATTAATTGGAATACATGCTGCAGATGAACATGTAGCTAAAGCCGTAAATGTTGAAGGTAAAATATTTTTCCACCAAGCAATAACCGCCTTTTTACCACCCGCAATAAATGCATATAAAGTATACATAATCACATAATAAGCAAGTGCCACTAAAGCATATAAAATTGCTACCTTAAGAAAACCAGTCGCAATACTTGCCCCAAAACTTCCAACATAAGAAGCAAAATAACAACCAATACCAATAGGGGCATAATACATAGTTATCTTAATAAAATTAAACACTACACTATGTGCACTTTCCATTACCTTTAAAAGAGGCTCCGCTTTCTCGCCACTCATTCTCATTGAAAAACCAACAATCAAAGCACATACAAGTAAAGCTACTACATTATCTTTAGAAAGTAATCCTGTAAAATCATCTACACTAATTAATTGCACGGTTCTTTCTAAGAAATTCAAATCAGTATCACTAGCTACCTCACCATCAAATAATTCTCTAATAGATGAAGAATCACCCGTATCAACTAAATCTACAAAATAAGTACTTATAAATCCAATACCAACCGCAATTACTGAAGTAATTAAAAATACAACCACCGTTGATACCATAATTTTACCAAGTCTTTTTGGATGTTGAACCTTTGCTACCGCCAGTGCAATTGTTAAAAATACAAGCGGTACAATAATGACAAACATCAAATTCAAAAATAAATCTCCAAGTGGCTTAACCACCATCGCATCTTCTTTAAATATAAGACCACATATTGCGCCAATAATCATAGCTAATATAAGTAAAATCATTGTCTTATAATTCTTTAAAAAATTCTTAAACTTTTTCATATAAAAACTCCTTCCTAGTACATTATAAGCATTTTATAGTAAAATGCCCAGTATGTGTATTCCACATTAAAATTAAAAATCCACCATTTTTACTCAAAAGTGTGATATAATATATACGGTGATAAAAAATGAAAAAACAATTTATAAAAATGAACAATAATCAAAATCAACTTTCATTAGGCAACTTTTGTAAAATCGTCAAAGAACTTTCTCAAAACAAAAGCTTTGCTAATCAAACCGAAATATTCTACTGCCTTTTTAGTGTTGATAATGTCAGCGATTCTACCGTGAATAATTACTGTATTGGATATCGTGCTATTGGAACAGAATTTAGGCAAAAATATATATCTTATAAAAATCATTATCAAGAAAAACCAGAAATTTTTGATGAAGTCATTATTGGTCTTTTATCTATATTGGATGGAGAAGTTTACCCAAAATTATCCCACCAAGAATTAATAAATAAAACAAAAGATCACAAAACACTAAAAAAACTCCTTTTAGAACTATATAATTTAGCTAAAAATGATGAAAGCGTCTCTAGTACATTCACTGAAACTATCTATAATCAAATATCACAAAATGAAATGTATAAAACCCTATGTGATATTCTCATATATATTGTTTTAGAAAAAAAACAACCTATCTATACAAAAACCACGCAAAAAGAAATTATCGAAAACCTCTTAAACAGTACCAACATTTCTGTAGCTGAATTAGAAAAATTTTTGAAACTTCAAATACAAGATGGCATCAATTATACCCATTCTTTAAAAAAACTTGCTAAAGAAAAAAACCCGTATGCGTGCTATGAAATTGGTGAAATGGAATACACAGGTCAAATGACCGGCTATCCAAGATATATCAAAAGCTATGAATACTTTAAAATTGCCGCCGACAAAAATCATCCTAGATCATGTTGGTTAATTGCTCAAATGATATACAAAAAGAAAATTGGTGACCTTTCTAAAGAAGATTTAAATCTCGCTTGGCACTATCTAAAAAAAGCCGAAAAAGCCGGCAGTATCGCCGCTACCAATACCATTGGCGTGTTCTATTTAAATGGTCTTGTTCCAGATGAACCCCAAAGTGAAAGCAAAGCAATCGAATACTTCAATAAAGCTTTAAATCATGAATACGTTTATGCTGGAAATAACTTAGGGAAAATATATGAAAAAAAAGGTGATTATAAAAAAGCTTACAAATATTTTATGTTTGGCGCTGATAAAGGAGAAAGCTGGGCTTGTAACAAAATCGGTGAATATTATCGTTTAGGCATCGTTGGGGCGCCAGATATGCCACAAGCATTTAAATATTATAACCTTGCCACAGAAGTTCCTTTAAATATCCTTGACCACTGGGCCTTTTATAACCTAGCCAAATACTTTTATTTAAGTGGTAACCATCAAACTGGTACTGAAAAAAATATCAACAAAGCCACCGAATATTTTAAAAAAGCTGCCAAAAAAGGCATCTATGAAGCCTACGAAGAATTAATCTATATCTATATTGATAAATATAAGGAAACTTCACTAGACTACTATCTAAACAAAATCAATGAATATTTAAATATTTTATCCAAAGATAAATATTATGAAAAATGTAAAGAACAATTAAAACAAAAACTTAAAGAAGTCGAAAAAAAACATCTCGCTCTCGTTAAACTAATTTAATGCTTTACAACTGTTGACATAAAATATATAATATTATTGTAAATTTTTAGTAGGGAGAAAATATGAAAAAAATATTCAATTTAAAAGCTTTAAAATATATGCCTTTTGTAATAATTTTAATCTTATCTATCATTTTAAGTGCCTCTTTTAATACTATATTAAATATGGAAATTAACTATTCCACTGAAAATAATAGCTTATTAAAAAAGTATAGTATTCCAACCTACACCGTCCCAATTGTCGTAAACGAGGAGCCAGCAGTAGAAGTAGCCCCTATAAACGATAAAGAAGATGGAATGAAACAAAATAGACAAAAAGATAATAGAGGTAATTTTACCGTAAATGATATTAAACAATATGAAACCAGTGGTACTTCACTCGGTATTGATGTTTCAAAATATCAAGGAAACATCAACTGGTCTAAAGTCAAACAAGATGGTATTGATTTTGCTATGATAAGAGTAGGATACCGTGGGTATGGTAATGGCAAAATAGTCATGGATCCATATTTTAAAAAGAATATCGAAGGTGCCTTGGCCAATAACATTCACGTTGGTATATATTTCTACTCTGTAGCTAAAAATGAAATGGAAGCCTTAGAAGAAGCCAACTTCACCATAAATGCCATTAAAGGCTATAACATCACTTATCCAGTTGCTTTTGACTTAGAAGATTTCAATCGTCACCGCTTAGCCGGTGTTAGCTATGAACAGCTAAATAAAAATGCTATAACATTCCTAAATAAAATTCAAAGTGCCGGATACACGGCCATGCATTATGGAAGCAAAAGTACCTTTGGACCAATTTGGAATATGAATAATTTAAATAAATATAAAGTATGGCTGGCCCATTACACTGATAAAACCAATTATGCTGGGAAATATAATATGTGGCAATACACCAGTAATGGTATAGTTAATGGCATAAACGGTAGAGTAGACTTAAATATAGCTTACTTTAAATTATCTACCAATGCCTCCGATCAGGCTAAAGATGATAGTGAAATAAGTCTTGATCCCAATGCCGAAGCTATTAAAAAAGTCCCATTTAATGAAGCCAATGAACAAGTAATAACCGTTGGCACTGCTATTTTCCGTAAATCGCCATCCACTGAACTAGATAATAAAATATCTTCTATCCAAGATGGAACTATCATCACAAGAACTGGCACTAGCGAAACATGGTCTAAAGTAACTTATCAAGGACAAACAGGATATATTTTAAATAGTCAGTTAAAAACATATGAAGAACCACTAACCTCAGAAACACCGACTGCCGAACCAAACGAATCATAAGCACCAAAGTGTGCTTTTTCCATGATAAAACATTTCTAAACCTTGACTAATCCTTAAGCCTAATTTATAATTTATAATAGGTGAAGAAAAATGAAAAACAAAGGTTTTACACTCGTTGAATTATTAGGAGTTATTGTCATTTTAGGTATTCTTGCCATGATTACTGTACCAATCATTCAAAAAACCATCGTTGATAACACAAATAAAGTCTATGAACAGCAAATAGACAGTTTCGAAAAAGCTGCTAAAAACTATGTTGGTGAAGATATTTTTAATATGACCAAATGCCAAACCAACACCTGCACAGTCACTCTAAAAGAACTTCAAGAAAAAGGTTTACTACCATCTGGCGAAATTAAAAATCCTAAAACCGATGAAAGCTTTAAAATGGATAACGTTGTCGAAATAACTTATGATGGAACTAGATTTAGTTATAACTATGACACTACTCAAGATGAGTAGCTTAAAAAGGAGAAAATATGCTTTATAGTTCAGTTAATAATCCTAAAATAAAACAACTTGCCAAACTAAAAACCAAAAAACAGCGTAATAAGCAAAATCTTTTTCTAGTTGAAGGCGCTCACCTAGTTAAAGAAGCTTATGAAAGCGGATATCTAAAAGAATTGCTCTTATTAGAAAATAAAACCTTTAATTTAGATGTTGAAACAAATTATATCACCGAAAATGTTTTAAATCTCTTAACCGAAGTAGAATCACCGGTTGGTATTATTGGTGTATGTACACCAAAACCAATGACCTTAAAAGGTGACAAATTATTAATTTTAGATAGTATCCAAGATCCTGGTAACTTAGGTACAATCATCAGAAGCAGTGTAGCTTTTAATATTGATACTTTAATTATCAATGATAAATGTGCTGATCCTTATAGTGATAAAGTAATTAGAGCCTCACAAGGCATGATTTTTAAAACCAATATAATAAAAAAAGATTTAACCATTTTTTTAAATGAATTAAAAGGAAAAATACCTATTTATGGCACCAAAGTTGACGGCGGAAAAGACCTTAAAACCCTTGAAAAAATCTCTAAATTTGCTATAATAATGGGAAATGAAGGTAATGGAGTAGACCAAAAACTATTAAATATATGTGATGAATATTTGTATATTCCGATGAATAATAAATGTGAAAGTTTGAATGTTGGTGTTGCCACAAGTATTATTTTATATGAATTAACGAAGTAGAGGTGATAAAAATGCTATATATTGGTGATTTAGTAAATACCCATGGCATTAAGGGCGAAGTCCGTATCATCTCTAATTTTAAATACAAAAATACTATTTTTAAACCAAATAACATTTTATACATAAATGGTGATAAATTAAAAATAAAAACTTATAGAAAACACAAAAATTATGACATGGTAACTTTTGAAGGATATAACGATATAAATGAAGTATTAAAATTTAAAGGCCAGAAAGTTTATATAAATAAAGAACAATATACATTCCCAGGTCCCCTTAATGAAGATTTATATGGTAAAAAAGTTTATGATAAAGATAAATATATAGGAACTTTAATTAATATTATAGATAATAAAGGTCATGAAATTTTAGTTGTAAAAGGTGATAAAGAATATCTTATTCCTTATGTTGATGAATTTGTAAAACATATTGACAAGGACATTCGACTAGACCTAATCAAAGGATTTATAAATGAAGATTGATATTCTAACAATTTTTCCTGAAATGTTTGATGGCTTTTTAAACACCTCAATAATAAAAAGAGCCATTCAAAATAACCTAGTCGATATTCAAATTCATGACATTAGAAAATATAGTAAAGATCCTCATAAAAAAGTCGACGATTATGGCTATGGTGGTGGCCATGGCATGGTTTTAATGCCCCAGCCCATATTCGATGCCGTAGATGACTTAAAAAAAGAAAATACTAAAGTCATATTAATGACTCCGCAAGGCCAAACCTATAAACAAAAATTAGCTTATGAACTTTCTAAGGAAAAACACCTAATATTAATATGTGGTCATTATGAAGGATTTGATGAACGCATTAGAACTCTAGCAGATATAGAAATAAGTATTGGTGACTACGTTTTAACTGGTGGTGAACTAGCTAGTATGGTTATCACCGATAGTATAACTAGATTGATTGATGGTGTCATCGAAAAAGAATCCCATTTAAATGATTCTTTCAATAATAATTTACTTGACTATCCCGTTTATACTAAACCAGTAGACTTTAGAGGCATGAAAGTTCCAGATGTCTTATTATCTGGTCATCACGCTAATATAAAAAAATACCGTGAAGAAGAAGCTTTAAAAAAAACCAAACAAAGACGCCCCGACTTATTAGAAAATGGTGAGAAAAATGGATGAAAGATATTACATTTGTGATAAAGATAATAATGAAATAGTTTATGGGTATATTGATTATAGTCGCCTTCACGGTTTTAAAATAAAACCTAGAAATAATGTTCCCTATGATGGCGTTGAAGTTAGTAGGCTTGTCCTAATGGAACCTTCACTAATTGAAAATGTTTTAAAAAGAAAAACTAAGCATAAATTAGATACTTACCTTACATTTCTTTTCACCGTGATTGATGACGATGATGATGATGCAGATAATCTGGAACTAGTTATCGACGACGTTGCTAGATATAAAAGTATAATTATGAATAAATATTCTAAATTCTTAGATAAAAAATATATTAAACAACTTCTGCGCAAAGTTGGCATGGTTGAATTAGAACTAAACCAAAAACTAAAAGAACTTACCAAACAAAACACTAAATCACAAGGAAAATCTAGGTAATACCTTTAATCTTCTTGCATTCTTTTAAAATATGTGATACAATTTAATACGTCGTGATCCGCTTGGTAACTAGTAGATTTTACTTATGATCATAGATTTATGCAAAGGAGTGATTGCTGTGAATTTGGTAGATAAAATTACTCAAAAACAAATCAGAACAGATTTACCAGAATTCCGTGTTGGTGATACCATTAAAGTAAATGTTCGTATCATCGAAGGAAAACGCGAAAGAATTCAGGCGTTCGAAGGTATCGTAATAGCTATCAAAGGTAGCGGGGTAAGTAAAAACTATACTGTCAGAAAAAAATCTAGTGGTGTAGGCGTAGAAAGAACTTTCCCATATAGCTCACCAAAGGTTGATAGCGTAGAAGTAATTAGAAAAGGTAAAGTTAGACGAGCTAAACTTAATTATTTACGTGACCTTAAAGGACAAGCAAAAATTAAAGAAAGAAAATAAGGTCTTTAAGGGCCTTATTTTTTCGTAAATAAGTAAGTATATTTTTAAAGTATGAACAAGTGTTTGTTAAAATCATTTACAAATATAACTATTCGTGGTATATTTATTATAATAATGATAAAGGGCGATGGCGTGCCAATACTAAAAGGCTAAGTTTTTAGAATGTATCCATCTAAAGAGCAAGAAGTTAATTAATAAAACAGTTGACTGCTTCAGATTTAGATATAATCATTTTGATAAAATAATTAATGTGGCGACCATCCGATACTTGTCTATGGAACACTCTTATGTTCCACCAAAGTAAAAAAACTTACCCGTGAGGGAGGTTAATTAAGATTTATTTTAACTTTTGTTCTAAAGGAGGGGAAATTATGCCAAACGAAGAAAATCCAAAAACTAAAGAAAATAAAGAAACTGAAAAAAAGAAAGAAAATAAAATAATTGATTTTTTTAAAGGCACTATCCCATATGTTGTAATTATTATAGCTGTAGTTTTTGTTCGAAGTTATATCATAACTCCAGTGCAAGTAGAAGGATTATCTATGTTTTCAACTTTAGATGATAAAGAAATATTGCTATTAAAAAAATATGATAAAAACTATGATAGATTTGACGTTGTTGTATTTAATTATAATAATACTAAACTCATCAAAAGAATTGTTGGACTTCCAGGTGAAACTGTCGAATATAAAGGTGGAAAATTATATATTAACGGTGAGTATATAGCTGAACCATTTTTAAATAACAAAACAACAGCCGACTTTAGTTTAGAAGAACTTGGTTATGAAAAAATACCAAAAGGCTACTACTTTGTTATGGGTGACAATCGTAGTAACTCCACTGATAGCCGAATTATTGGCCTAATTCCAAGTGAAGATATTGAAGGAACAACTAACTTCGCCATTTTTCCCCTAGATAAAATTGGAATCTTTGAATAAGTAGATTAATTCTACTTATTTTTAGATGAATATTTATTTTTTGACAATGTGTGATATAATAAACTTAAAGATTATAAAGGAGTCTATTATATGATTAAAGCTATAATATATGAAAGTAAAACAAGCCACACCCTAAGATATGCCAAAATGCTCAGTGAAAAATTAAAAATTCCATATTATACATTAAATGAAGCTTTGGAGCATTTAACTAAAGAAGATAAAACTATTTTTTTGGGATGGATTTGTGCGGGAAAAATAAAAGGTAAAACTAAACTTAAAGATAATTTTAATATCGTTATCTATGGTGCTGTAGGTGCATATCCTTTTTCTAGTAATTATCTAAATGAACTAAAAAAATCTAATCAAATAGATAAACCTTTATTTTATCTAAGAGGTGGTATTGATTATTCTAAATTAAATATATTTCAAAAAATAATTGTTAAATTAGTTGGAAAAACCAGAAAACAAAAAGATGCTACAACTAAAGAAATGTTTCATAAAGGTTATGACTTCGTTTCTGAAAAAAATATTGAAGAAATATTAAAATACATCCAAATTAATTATTCTAATTAGTAGTAAAATACTACTTTTTCTTTTACTTAAAATTTATGTTATAATTAAATAAATCTAAATGGAAATGCGATTCTAATGAATGAACAACTAAATATCAACGTCTTGATACCGCAAGGTAAACCCCATAATACTTTGCAATGGAAGAAATAAATAGTAATTTATAGAGGAGATATTTATGGAAGATAAACAAATATTACTTAATAATATAGATGAAGTTCATACTACTAAAATGGGTATTGATAGAATTAAGAAAAACTTGACCTAAATCCAAAACTAAAAGATACTATCAATTATGTTTATAAAGAAATAATACCTAAAAATAATATTTTAGTAAAAAACAGACAATTTGTTTATTTTGAAAAATATGATTATAAATTTCATTGGAATAGAGAAGATGCTGTTATTGAAATTTATATTCCGATTAAATAACAAATTACAATTTATGAGGTAGATTTATTCTACTTTTTCTTTTGCCTGAAAATTATGATATAATGAAATAGATTTATGAGGAAGTTATTATATGGCAAATGAAGAAAAAGGGTTTCAAAAGGGAAATATTAACTGGCTGATACCGATTTATTCAACCCCTCCAAGAACCCCTTATAAATAAAGGGATTGTAAGATTTTAAATCTTGCACATTTTTTCAAATAAACTGCAAAAATGAACTAAATAA
>CALVXV010000033.1 GCA_944371685.1 uncultured Bacilli bacterium
ATTACTTTAGCAAATATTCCTTCAGATTTTTTATATGATAAATTTTTTCAGTTTGAGAGTGCCATATTTGATTTTTTAGTTAAGTATTTACCTTTATGGTTTTCGGATTTGTTGGTACATGGAGTGTACAGGGTTATGGCTTGGGTGGTGGCGGTTATGCTTCCACCGATGGCAATATTTTTTCCACTTTTTACATTGCTTGAAGATTTTGGGATACTACCTAGGATTGCATTTAATTTAGATAAAGTGTTTGAGAAGTGTTCATCATGTGGTAAACAGTCACTTACAATGCTTATGGGATTTGGATGTAATGCGGTTGGAGTGACTGGGGCTAGGGTGATTGATTCACCTAGAGAAAGATTGATAGCTATTTTGACTAATAGTTTTGTGCCGTGTAATGGTCGTTTTCCACTTTTGATTTCTTTAATTACGATGTTTTTAGTAACTAATAATGTTTCTGGGTTAATGAGAGCTTTTATTTTATTAATTTTTATTTTAATTGGAGTAGTGGTTACTTTTATAGTTTCTAAGATTTTATCTTTGACTATTTTAAAAGGGGTTCCTTCTTCATTTACTTTGGAACTTCCACCTTATAGAAGGCCACAGATAGGAAAAGTTTTAGTTAGGTCTTTAATTGATAGAACTTGGTTTGTTTTAAAAAGAGCTATTTTGGTATCTGCGCCGGCTGGTTTAGTAATTTGGATTTTATCTAATGTTAGTGTGAATGGAGTGACTTTACTTAAGTCTTTATCTTTGATTTTAAATCCGTTTGGAGAATTTATTGGTATGGATGGGGTAATTTTAGTGGCATTTCTTTTGGGCTTTCCAGCAAATGAGATTGTCATCCCAATTATGATTATGGGGTATATGTCGCTTGGTATGATAACTGATATGAATGATTTATCTATGCTTAAAGAACTTTTTATAGATAATGGCTGGAGTTTGGTTACAGCACTTTGTGTGATGATTTTTTCTTTATTTCATTTTCCTTGTTTGACAACTATTTTGACAATAAAAAAAGAAACTGGTAAGTGGAAGTGGTGTTTTCTTTCATTTATAATTCCATTTATTATTGGAATTGTATTATGTTTATTTATAAGAATTTTATTTGGGGGTTAATTGAATATAATATATTTGGGTTAAGAAATATTTTAATAAAGTGTCTTTTGAATTAGAATTTGATATTTTTAATTTTAAGTGTTATTATATAAGGCACTTAAGGAGGAGATTATGAATAGAGAACAAATGAAAATAGCTTATTATAATATTGGAGATAAATTAATTACTTTTTTTGAAGATGTTTTAAGTGCTGAGGATAAAATGGGATTTATGGTAAACGTAGATAATATGACTAATGGTTCTATTTCTTGCGGTGATATGTGCATTAGTTATATTGTTATTAATGACAATGAGATGATTTATGTTTACCGTGATAGTGAGGGAATGATTTGTCTTAATACAAGTAGTTTGGATAAAACATTTACGAATGTTGGTGATAGAAGCTATTTTGGATATGATCAATTTCAAAAAGAACCTTTTGATTTTATTCAAAAGGTTATGAATGAGAATTTGGTTTTAAGAAAGAATAAAGTTAAACAGTATCACATTTAACACCTTGATAAGTATTTCTTTTTACCATTTCTTTATCGATGCCATTTAGGACGTCGATTTTTTTTATAGTCCAGCTTGGAGCAATTAGACTTTCTTTCATAGGATCACCGGTTAATCTTTGGATGACTATTTTAGGGTTTAGATGTTCTAATTGATTAATGGTGATGTCAATATATTCATCTTGTGTTAGGATATGAAATGGTTTAATTTTATAATATTTTTCTAATGGGGTGTCTTTTAGAATAGAAAGCATATGAATTTTAATGCCATCTATATTTAGTTTGTTTAGGTATTTTACGGTGTCAATCATCATTTCTTTAGTTTCTCCAGGAAGTCCATTGATGATGTGGACGACGGTGAAGATGTTTTTTTCTTTTAGTTTTTTTAATGCTTTTTCAAAGCATTTTAGGTTATGACATCTATTGATTATTTTTGATGTTTGGTCATGGATGGTTTGAAGGCCGAGTTCAACGGTTATAAATGTTTTTTTGTTTAATTGTTCTAAGTAGTTTATACATTCGTCAGATAGGCAGTCAGGTCTAGTGGCAATGGACAAGCCAACGACATTTTCTTGTTTTAATATGGTTTTATATTTTTCTTTTAGGACGTTTAATGGGGCATAGGTATTGGTTCTGGCTTGAAAGTAGCCGATGTATTTAGTGTTTGGCCATTTTTTGTTCATGACTTTTTTAATTTCATTAAACTGTTTTATTAAATCTTCTTTGGGGTTACCACCGTATTCACCACTACCTGATTTAGAACAGTATATGCAGCCATTTTTGGATAATGTTCCATCAATGTTTGGACAGGTGAAACCAGCGTTTAGGCTTATTTTACATACCTTTGTCCCAAATTTTTGTTTATAAAAATAATCTAGGGTATGATATCTTTTATTAGTGTTTGAGTATATAAAGTTGTTCATAATATCACCTAGTTTATTATAGCATATATATTTATTTTGTGAAAAAGGGATGAAAAATGTTTGTTTTTATAATAAAAAGCTTTATATTACAAGGTTTTTTTGATATAATGCTACTGGGAGGTAGAGAAAGGTGAAAAAAAAGTTACTTAAGGTAATAGGAATATCTTTCTTAATTTTCGTAGTGTTAAGTTGGATTATTCCAGTAGGCACATATTCAAGTGGAGAACTAACAACAAATGGAATTGATCCAGTTGGATTGATTGATTTATTTAATACACCAATTCAAGCTTTTACAACATTTGTGTTATATGGAGTAGTGTTTGCAGTTATTGGTGGACTTTATGGCGTTATGGAAAAAACTGGCGCTTTAGAGAAGCTTACTGATAAAATGGCTGGTGCTTTCAAAGGTAAAGAGAGAGGATTTGTAATTTTAACAGTTATTTTATTTGTGGTACTTTCTTCTGTTACTGGTTTAATTATTCCATTATTTGCACTTGTTCCTTTGTTTGCAGCTGTACTTTTTGCAATGAATTATGATAAGCTTACAGTTATGGCTTCAACAGTTGGATCATTACTTGTTGGTTCAATTGCTTCAACTTATGGTTTTAATATTACTGGATATACTAAAAACCTTTTAGGTTTGGATATGAATAACCAAATTGTGGCTAAAATTATTTTATTAGTTGTTTTGGTTGTTGCTCTTATTTTTATAATACTTACTTCTAGTAAAAGAACTACGAATAAAGATGTAAAAGAGGCTAAAGTGAATAAAGATAAAAAAGAGGTTAAGGATACTAAGGAAGATAAGAAGGCAACTAAGAGTAGTAATAGTAAAAAAGCTAAGAAGCCAGCTAGTAAGACGACGGCTAAAAAGACAAGTAGTAAAACTACTGGTAAAAAAGCATCAAAATCAACTACTAAAGCGTTTGCGGTTTCTAAATCTGTTAAGAAGGTATTAAAAAAATCTCAGATTAGTGTGATACCACTTGTGATTATTTTCTTACTAATATTTATTTTATGTTTAGTAGGTATGTATAATTGGTATTATTCATTTGGTATTGAAGTGTTTAGTGATTTACACGAAGCTATTATGGGTATTGAGATCAATGATTTTCCAATTTTTGAACATTTATTAAGTGGTATTTCAGAGTTAGGATATTGGAGTAATGTTGAATTTGCTGGAGCTATGATTATTGCAGCAGGTATTATTGCTTGGATTTATAGACTTAGCTTAGATGAGTTTATTGAGAGTTTTATAGCTGGTGTTAAAAAGTGGCTTCCAACTGCTTGTTTAGCTGCTTTGGCTAGTGTAATTTTATCTATTTTGTATCAAGCATCTTATGCTGGAACTGGTACTTTAGTTGATACAGTGAATGCTAAAATGTTTGAACTTACTGATGGATTTAATGTGCTTACAACTGGTGTTGCATCATTATTTGGTAGTTTCTTCTTCAATGATTTATATTATTTACTTGCTAATATATCTACTTATATTTCAGGTTTTGATGCAGCCGCACTTTCTAATGCAGGACTTCTTATCCAATCTGTTTATGGAATTGCAATGCTTATTTTCCCAACTAGTGTGATTTTGATTGCTGGATTAAGTTTATTTAATATTTCATATAAACAATGGATGAAGTATATTTGGAAGTTTGCTTTAATTGCATTATTACTAGTACTTTTAACTTGTGGAATTATAACACTTTTATAGAAACTACTTTCGAGTAGTTTTTTTCTATGGTATAATTTTGGTAGAAAGAAGTTGGTTTTATGAAGAAATTTATGGAAGAATTTAAAACATTTGCTTTAAAAGGCAATATGGTTGATATGGCGGTTGGTATTGTTATAGGTACTTCATTTTCTGGAATTGTGACGTCACTTACAGATAATTTAATTAATCCAATTTTGAATGTTATAACTGGTGGGGCACGTTATAATTGGCAAGATATTTCAGGGTTTATTTCTGCTTTTTTAACAGCACTTATCAATTTTTTAATTATGGCTTTTGTTCTTTTTTGTATTGTTAAAGCAATTAATAAGGTTAAGTCTTTGGGACCTAAGAAGAAAGAAAAGCCGACAGTTAAAAAGTGTCCTTATTGTATGAGTGAGATTGATATAAAAGCGACTAGGTGTCCATATTGTACTTCGGTATTGGATAAGGATTAGAGTTTTTTGTGGTAAAATGGATAAGGTGATAGAGATGGAAGTAACATTTGATTATAAATTAGATGGGGATGTTTATAAAGTTTTAGTTGTTAAGAAGCAAAATAAAAATACTTATATAAAGATTAAAGATGATTTAACAATATATGTGACTACTAATTATTTAACAACTAAAAGGGAGGTTAAACGAATATTAGATAATGAGAAGGATTTTTTAAGAAAGGCTTTGTCAAGGGCTAGGAAAAAGTTGGAAAAAGAAAAGCTTTTTTATTATCTTGGTGAAAAATATGATATAATATTAGTATCATTTGATAATATAGAAATAAGTGATGGTAAGATATATGTTAAAGATGAAAAGATGCTTGATAAATGGCTAAAAAAAGAAATTAAAAGGATTTTTACAGAAAGATTAGAATATAATTATGATTTATTTGACGAAGATATTCCTTTTCCAAAGCTTAAAATTAGAAGTATGAAAACAAGATGGGGAGTATGTAATAAACGAGATAATTCAGTTACTTTGAATTCAAAATTGATTAAATATTCTATTCATGAAATTGATTATGTGATTATTCATGAACTTTCACATTTTGTACATTTTGACCATTCTAGTGATTTTTGGGAAACGGTAAGAATACATATGCCAGATTATAAGAAGGCAGTAGCTATTTTAAAAGAATGAGGTGGTTTGATATATGAAATTTAAGCTGTTTAGTGTTTTACTTATTTTTTTGATTTTGTTTAGTATGGTTCTTCCAACTAGTTATGCGAAGGAAAAAACTTTGAATCAACTTAAAGCAGAGGCCAAGGCTAATCGTGATGCTTATAATGAGGCTAAAAAGCAAAAAGAATTAACTGAACAAGAGAGAAATAATACAATTAAGCAAAAAGAAGATGTTGAGGCACAGATTAGTAGTATTCAAAAGCAAATTTCAAATACTTCTAATAAGATTGTAGAGATTAAAAAAGATATTGAAAAAAAAGATGATCAAATGAAAGATATTATGAGTTTTGTCCAAGTTACTAATGGTGATTCTAATTATTTGGAGTATATTTTTGGAGCGACAGATTTTACGGATTTTATTTATCGTATTTCAGTGGCTGAACAACTTGGTGATTATAATGAACAGTTAATTAAGGATTATGAGAAGGATGTTAAAGAGTTAGATAAAAAGCAAGAGGAACTTAATAAGAAGAATACTGAATTAGCTAAGAAAGAAAATGAACTTAGTCAATTAGAGGTTAAGTTAAATGGGCAAATTGAAGAACTTCAAGAAGGTATGATGAGTAAAGATGATGAGTATGAAACGATTAGTAGTATGATTAAAAGTTTTGAATCATTGAGAATATGTAGTGGTAATGATACTTTATCGTCTTGTCAAAGAAAGTTAAATCAAAGTATGTCTAATGGTTCTGGGTCTGTGGATGTATCTGGAACGCCTGGGGCTAATGGAACTTATATGCCGATTAGAAGGGGTAGAGTGACTAGTGATTATGGTTATCGTTCATATGATAATTCATTTCATACTGGTATTGATTTTTCAAATAGTGTACATGGTGATTCAGTTTATCCAGTGGCTACTGGTAAGGTCGTAAATATTACTTATCCAAAATATTCTGGAGCATGTGGTAACCATATTGTTTATGTTTATCATAATATTGGCTCTGGTTATACTACTTCTTATTGGCATATGACGAGTGTTAATGTAAGGGTAGGACAAATGGTTTATCCTGATACGAGACTTGGTTCAATGGGGGGACTTCCTAGTGAAGATAGTTGTGCTGGAGGAACACATGTTCATTTGAATTTATTTAATGGATTACATACAACTAATAGTGGAAGAATTAATCCGAGAATATTAGTTACAAATATTCCATCAAAAGGTGTTTATTTTAAATCTAGTTATGGAAATAGATAGAGGAATTATCCTCTTTTTTTGACATTTTGAACTTAAAACTTTTGTTATATTTTAAATGGTGATATAATATGAAAGTAAAGGTTTTTGACGAGAGTCATGAAAAAGATTTAGAAGAAGTAATTAATAAATTTATTTTTGAGGAAGAACCGGAAATAATAGATATTAAATTTTCAACTGCTGTGGCAGTATCCGAAGAACAGATATATTGTTTTTCGGCTTTAATTGTATATAGGTAGGTGTTGTTATGAAGAAAACTGGCTTTTTAGCTGGGGCGGCAATTTCAGTTATTGGAATTGTTATATGTAAAGTTATTGGACTTGTTTATGTTATTCCATTTTATGCAATTATAGGAACGCAAGGTGGTGCTTTATATAGCTATGCTTATTCAATTTACAATGTGTTTTTAAATTTGGCGACGTCTGGTATTCCAGTAGCAATGAGTAAGGTTGTTAGTGAATATAATGAGATGAAGTTTTATAACACTAAGGAGCGAGTTTTTAAAATAGGACTTAAGGTTATTTCGTGTTTATGTGTTATTTCGTTTTTAGTATTATTTATTTTTGCACCGCAAGTGGCTAATATGATTATTGGCGGTGTAGAAGGTGGAAATACAGTCTCAGATGTAACGATGGTTATTAGGGTTATTTCGACAGCGGTTTTAGTGGTACCTTTTTTAAGTGTATCTAAGGGATATTTACAAGGTCATAAGATTATGCAGGTTTCTTCTATTGCGGATATTTTAGAACAATTAGCTAGAGTAATTGTGATTTTAGCAGGTAGTTTTTTGACTTTAAAGGTATTTCATTTATCGTTGAATACGGCTGTTGGAGTGGCAGTTTTTGGAGCAACAGCTGGGGCTTTGGTAGCTTATTTTTATGTATTTTTGAAGATTAAGAAAAGTAAAGATTTAAAACGGCATGAGAGGCCTACTTTGGCTGAGAAAAAAATTACTAATAAGGATTTAGTTAAGAAAATTGTTTTTTATGCGATGCCATTTGTAATTATTTCACTTTTGCAATCTGTTTATGTTTTAGTTGATGTGTTTACAGTGGTTAAAGGGTTAGTTGGCCTTGGGTATACGACGGCTATTAGTGAGAATGTAGTTAGTGTTATTCAGACTTGGGGCTCTAAACTTAATATGATAGTTATGTCTATTTCAACTGGTATTATAACTAGTTTGATTCCGACGATTGCATCGGCTTATGCGGTTCGTAATATGAAAGAGGTTAATGGTAAAGTTACACAGGCACTGCAGAGTTTATTTTTAGTAACGATACCGCTTTCTGTAGGTATTAGTTTTATGTCATCAGCTGTATGGACGGTGTTTTATGGTTATGATGAGCTTAATAGTTCGATTTTTAGTTTACTTATTTTGTCACAGATACCGCTTTCTGTGTGTTCAGTGATGGTAAATACTAATCAGTCTATGAATAATACTAAGGCGACGATTACGGCTTTAGGATTGTCTTTGATATTTAAGATTATACTTAATGTACCGTTTATGCATTTATTTAATATTTTGGGCTTAGAAGCTTATTTTGCGACGATTAGTTTAAATATGCTTATTGATACGACGGCTTCTATTTATTTACTTTATAAGGTTAAAAAAGAGACGAATATAAGTTATACGAGGTCACTTAGAACTTTAATTAAAGTGGTTATGTGTACGGTTATTATGATACTTGGATTATCAATTATGCATTTATTTATTCCTAGTTATTCAATATCAAGATTTGGCTCTATTTTGTATATTATTTTATATGGTATAGTGGGTATGGTTATTTATTTCTTTGTGGCTTATAAATCAAATACTATTGCGGATATTGTTGGCAAAGATTTTACTGATAAAATAATTTCTAAGTTTAAGATTGTAAAAAGATTCAAAAAAAATGTATAAATATGGTAAAATGTTTATAGAGATGAGGTGGGAGTTTGGAACAGTTGTCATTACTTGAAAAGTTTCAGATACTTTTTGATAATATTTTTCAGCACCCACTTTTTATTGTGATTCTTTTAGTACCAGCGATTATTTTTCTTTTACAAAAGAAGCATGGTAAAAAAGCTTTTGTTTTAGTTTATTTACTTGTGATTATTGCGGTATTATTAGTTGGGGGAGAGGTTATATTTGAACTATTTGATAATTTGATGGATGGTTTATTTATGACACTTTATTTTCCTAATTTTATTACTTTATTTGTGGTTGTGGTTACGTGTTCGATAATTGCTTTATTTAGTTTTTTTAGCAAGAAAATGTATAAGGTTAATAAGATTATTAATATTACTGGTTTTGCGATTATTCAAATGTTATTTTTACTTATATTAAGTTTGGTTAAAGCTAAGAATATTAATATATATGCGGATAATGCACTTTATTCTAATAGTGATGTGTTGACGCTTATGCAACTGTTGATTGGAACGTTCACACTTCAAATTATTGCAATACTGATTATTAATGGTATTAATAAGGTTACGGATATATTGGATAAGCGAAGTACACCTTTGGCTGAAGATATTAGTGAGCAAATTACAGATTTAAAGAAAACTAAGAAAACATCTTTAATTAAAAATATTGAAATTGATAATACAAAAGTCGGTTATATTAATGTGGCTGATAAGAAAAGTACCAGTAAACCTAAGTTAAAACCGTTTAAGTTTGATGTTGATAAATTAGAATCAATTACACTTAATGTGCCGGTGTTTGAACCTAAGGTGGAAACTGCAGGGGAACTTTCTAAGGTAGATTCATTAGAATCTAAAGAAGTGAAACCTTTGGAAAATGTGAAAGACTTTTCTTTGGTAAAGCCTTTGGAGCCGGTTTTAGATGTTAAACCAGAAAAGTTTATTTTACCTAGGCGAGTAGAGAAGAAACCGGTAAAAGAAAAGAAGGTTGTTTTGCCTAAAGAAAGATCAAAACCAATTAAGTTTTTATCAAAGGCAAAAAGTGTTATTAAACCAGATTTATTAAAATCATTTGATGATACAAAAAATAAAATTGTTTCTAATGGTACTTCTAAAGTTAGTGAAGGATTAAAAAATGTTATAGAAGTTAAGCCAAATTTGATGGATAAAACAATTATATCTAGTGAGCCTAAGTTTGTAAATAAGAAGATACAAGAGTCTAATGTATCTTTAGAAAAGCCAGATTTGTTAAAGCCAGATGATTCATTAATTAAAGTATTTAATGAAGTTCCAAGTCCAAAACTTGTTCATGATGTTTATGAAGAATCTTTGGATTTAGTGGATAATTTGAATATTTTAGATATCCAATCTACCTTGGATACGGTTATTAAATATCGTCTTATGAAATGGGTTAATTTAGAGACTTATAATGACAAAGCAGCGGTTGATAATTTAGAGATACCTAATTTTGATTTAATGGTTTCAGTTTTAAGTAAGTTTAAGTTATATAAGGGATTGTAAAAATTTACAATCTTTTTTTGTTAAAAGTATTTAAAATACTTTTTAAAAGTAGCTATTCCTGTCAATATAAACAAAGATGATATCATTAACCTTTTAGATAGTGAAATACCTGTCACTAATAAAAATGAATATAAAAGAAGTGTTGATATTTTAGTAGTCATTAATAATAAAATATTTATCGATGTAGAGATGAATAAAAGTAAGTTTGAATATGTATCTCACCGTAATTTTTCATATGGCGATATAATATCTACCAGATTAATAGAAGCTGGCGAAGATATAAATAATTT
>CALVXV010000034.1 GCA_944371685.1 uncultured Bacilli bacterium
ACATATTATTTTAGTTTTTTTTGGGAATTTCAAAATAAAAGGTTGAACCTTTATTTGAACTAGTGACGCCGTATTTATAGTTATGAATTTGTAAGATGTTTTTGACGATGGATAAACCTAGACCTGTGCCATAACTATTTCTTTTATGCTTTTTATCATTATGATAATACTTTTCCCATATGTGTTTTAAATCTTCTTTTTTGATGCCTTTGCCAGTATCTTTGATTTCAACGGTGTATGTATTTTTATCTTCTTTGATATTGATATATATTTTTTTATCGGCTCCAGTATAATTAATTGCATTATTTGTAAGATTATATATTACTTGATACATTCTTTTATAATCGGCATGGATGATTATTTTGTTTGGATGGGTAAATATAAACTCATAATGTTCTTGTTCAGATAGTATTTTAAATCTTTGAATTACTTGATTTATGAGTTCGATTAAATCTATTTTTTCAATTTTTAAAACGGTATTACCTGATTCAGCAGCTGATAGATCTAAAATATCATTAACTAAAAGTGCTAGTCTATCAGTTTCTTCAATGATGGTGTTTAGGTTTTCTTCACGTTTTTCTTTGTTATTATATGTGATATCTCTAACCATTTCAGCATAAGCTTTAATCATGGTTAGTGGAGTTTTTAAATCATGTCCGACATTTGCCATGAGATCTCTTTTTAAACTTTCGGTTTTTGATAGTTCGTCTTTAGCATAGTTTAAGGAATCGGCTAATTCATTTATTTCATAGATGTTGATATCAGTTTTAAAATCAGCACTGAAATTACCATCGGCAAGTTTTTTGGCTTCGTTACTTATTTTGGTTATTGGTTTTGAGAGTTTTCTTGATATAAAGTAACCAATAATTAATGATAAAATAAGCACGATGATGGTTGTAAATATAAACTGATTACTTAATATTGTAATGGTTGAATCTAGTGGTTCTAGTGAAGCATTGATAAAGGCATATAGGTCAGTGTCTAGTTTTAGGGCATATATTAATGTTTCGTTTTGAAATTGAGAGTTTATTAAATTATAGTGCTGCTCTAAAAGTCCACTATTTATAAAGTCTTTTTTGACTTTGAAATTTTTATTACCGAATTCCATACAACCTTTATTTGAAATAGTTGCGGCATATATATTATTACCATATATTTCAATACATATATCTCTTTTTTTGGCAATTTCTTCTATTTTTTGTTGATTCAGATTGACACTTTCACGAAGTTCACTGGCAGCTTTATTTAATTCTTTTGTTTTATAAGATTTATAATAACTGCCTAAGAAAATAATTTGAAAGAACCAGAGAAAACATAAAATGAAAATGGAAAAGGCGATTAAAAAAAGCCATATATTTATTTTCAAACTGTTTTTTTTAGTGTTTTTTAAATCATTTTTAATTTTGTTTATTAAATTTTTAATTTTATTCATTTTCATTAACTACAAACTTATAGCCTACGCCTCTAACGGTTGTAATAAGATTTCTATAAGGTCCTAGATTATTTCTTAGCATTTTTACATGAGTGTCGATTGTTCTATCGTCACCAAAAAAGTCATAACCCCATATTTTGTTTAATAATTGATTCCTTGATAAAGCAATATTTTCATTGGTAACAAAGTAACATAGTAATTCATATTCTTTTAGGGTTAGTTTTATTTCTTTACCATCAATATAAACAGCATGACCTGGATAATCTATTTTTAAACCTTTATATTCATAGTTATCCGGGGTCATTTTACCACTACGTTTTAAAATGGCTTTAATTCTAGCCAACAATTCTTTGGGGCTAAATGGTTTGGTTAGATAATCATCGGTTCCTAAGTCAAAACCTCTTAATTTGTCATATTCTTCGTTTCTGGCAGATAAAATTATGACAGGAATGTTTTGTGTTTTTTTTATTTCTTCAAGGAAAGTCATGCCATCCATTTTAGGCATCATAATATCTAAAATGATTAGGTCAATTTTTTGATTTTGGACTATTTCTAGGGCTTCTAAACCATTTTCGGCTTCAACCGTTTCATAGTTTTCGGTTTCAGCATATGTTTTAATTACATCTCTTATAAGTTTTTCATCATCGACTATTAATAGGCGCATAAAATCATCTCCATTTAATAATATACATTTTTTTTGTGAAGTGTTTGTGAAAAAAAGTAATTTTATATATAAAAAAAGCTTAAGTAGCTTTTAGTTTTTAGTTTTACATAATACTTTTACTCTATTTACTGGGTTAATTGCATCATGCATTACTGATGTATCACCTTTGATAAAACGTATATTGCACTGTGGTTTTGTGACTTGCAATGGTTTTATTCTTTTTAAACGTTTATTGAGGTTTGGAATACCATTTTCGTCTAAGTAGATATTGGCAAGATGGGTAATGCTTATGGTGTTGTCAGCAATAAAGTCATCTAATTCTTTTTTTTGTATAGGATTTAGTGAATCTAAGTTAATAGCATATTCATACATTTGTCTAACTTGCTTTAAATCGATGTTTGCTGTTTCCTCGTTATATGTATTAAGTGCGGTTTGAAATTTTTTTAAATATTCTAATTTTTGCACGTTACCACTCCCTTTAGTCAGATGTAATTAATTATACATTTATTTTGTGATTTTGTCAAATTTTGTAAAACGACTATTTTTTTACTAATAATTTCTTGACAAGACTTTTAGCAGTAGTATTTTCTTTCTTTTGATGATAATATATATTAAGCAGTTTTTGTTTTATTTTTAAATATTGAACATAACTATCATTATAAGTAGTTAATAACTGGTCCATATCTACTAGAATATCAATAATTTCTTCTAAACTCATGCTTTTTAATAATTCACCAATTAGGCCAAATAAGTCAGCATTAAAATAATCTTCTGTCATTTCGTCTTTATTTTCATAGAAGTTTTCAATTAATTTAGCTAGTTTTTGAAGGTGAATATAAGATTTGCTGTGACAGTTAAAAAAACGGTTATTTAATAATTCGGTATAGCCTTCGTTTAAGCCTTCGCCGAGAATGCCACCTTCTTTTAAATTGATTTTAAAACCAACACTGTGAAAAGCATAACTGGTTGAAGCTGCATGAAGTAGTTCATGATATAAAGTGGTATTGCTGTCGGAATCATATATATCTATTTTTTTACTATAACCATTGTAAGTGCCGGTAACTTTACTTTTTTTTCTTGTTTTATGATAATTAATTGTGATATAAGGAGCGTTTATTATAAGATTTCTAAGGCTATCTATTTTAACATTTTTTAGTAATTCAGTGGTAAAAAGATATATTTCAGGCTGGTTTTGTTTAATATTTTCAGTAGCCTTAATCATTTTTTCTTTATCTTCTTGGCTTAATTTGGCATATAACGGAGCTTTTAAATCAACATTTTTTAAATCTTGGAGATTTTTGGTTAAGATTAATTTTTTGGTTTTTGATTTCATTATATTTTTTTTAAGGTTTATTTTGGACTGTCTAATTTCTTGATAAAATTTTAGACATTGGTGCTGAAATATTATAGTGTTTATACTTATTAAAATGATTAAAATTATATTTTGAATAAATATTTCCATTTATGTCACTCCTATTTATGTTTATTATACTAGTTTTGAATTTTTTTTAAAGAAAAAGTAGGTTTTATCCTACTGTTCAAATTGAGAATTATAAAGATTAGCATAGAATCCATTTTGTTTCATTAACTGTTCGTGATTTCCTTGTTCAACGATGTTTCCCTCTTTCATTACTAGAATTAAATCAGCATTTTTAATGGTTGACAATCTATGGGCAATGATGAATGATGTTTTTCCTTCTGTTAATTTATCCATAGCAGTTTGAACTAATTCTTCAGTTCTAGTATCAACATTAGAGGTTGCTTCATCAAGGATTAAGAAAGGAGATTCATCTATCATACCTCTAGCAATGGTTAGTAATTGTCTTTGACCGGCTGAGACACTTTCATTGTCTGATAATACAGTGTCATAACCTTTTGACAAGGTTCTAATAAAATGGTCTAAACCTACTTCTTTACAAACTTCTCTTACTCTTTCATCAGAGACGTGTGTTCTATTATAGACGATGTTTTCTTTGATTGTTCCTTCAAATAACCATGTATCTTGAAGAACCATAGTAAATAGTTCATGGATATTTTCTCTAGTTAATTCTTTAGTTGATACTCCATCTATTTTGATGTCACCAGAGTTAATATCATAGAATTTCATTAATAAGTTTACCATGGTTGTTTTTCCAGCACCAGTTGGACCAACAATGGCTACTTTTTGGCCTGGTTTAGCATGGGCCGTAAAATCTTTAATGGTTGGATGATCATTACCATCATATTTAAAGACAACATCTTCAAAGTCAATATAACCTTTAACATCTTTTTTATCTAAATGTTTAGTGAGGCTTTCTTGATTACTCATTTCAGCTTCATCTATAAAATCAAATACTCTTTCACTGGCTGCAGCAGTTGATTGTAATGATGTTGTAGCTTGGGCAATTTGTGATAGAGGGTTTGTGAATAGTCTTACATAAGTTATAAAGGCGACAATAACACCGAATGATATTTGACCATTCATAGTAAGCATAGCTCCAACAATACATACGGCTACATATCCAAAGTTACCAATAAAAGCCATAATTGGTTGCATTAAGCCTGATAAGAATTGACTTTTTTTGTTGCTTTGACATACTTTATTGTTGAATTCATCAAATTTTTGACTAGCTTCTTCTTTACCATTATAGGTTTTGACAACGTTTAGGCCTGAATAAATTTCTTCAATATGACCATTTAAGTTTCCTAGTTCAGTTTGTCTTTGGATGAAATATTTTTGAGATTTTTTTAATATAGCAGCCATACCAACGAAACCGATTAAACTTGAAACAATAGCTGTGATGGCTAAAATCCAATTGGTTACAAACATCATGATGATACTACCTAAGAATAAGGTAATACTACTTACTAAAGAAGCTAATGATTGGTTCATTGATTGAGCGATCATGTCAACGTCGTTTGTAATTCGAGATAATATATCCCCTACTTGATGTTTATCAAAGTATTTAAGTGGTAATTTGTTGATTTTTACGGATATTCTACTACGTAAATTGTTAGCAAATTTATTAGCAACATCAGTCATACAGATTGATTGAATATATGTGAATATAGCGCTGACTAAATACATGCATACAAGTAGTAAAGTTATACTTTTAATTTTATCCATGTTCATGACAGGTTCAATTACTTGTCTTATGGATTTTGGCATGGTATCTAATTTTTTGTATAATTCAGTCTCGTCGGCATTTTTATCTATACTGCTTAATGTTTTGACATATTTATATTGATCTTGTGATGATACTTTAATACCGTCAATTGTAACTTCAGTGAATAGAACTTCTTGAAGATTTTTAGATAAATTTATATCTTTAGTATCTTCACTTAGATTAATTAAGTTTATTTTATCTTTAGTGGTGATAGTTTTGCCTTCATATTTTGTTTCAGTGAATATTTTTTCTAAAATATTATTTGGAAGGTTTGATAAATCTTTAAATGATTCTTCACTATTACCATCTGTTAATTTATTTAAAATATTTTGAAATTTATTTTTATCTTCTTGAGAAATATCATTATCACGCATGATATTCATAATGTTTTCTTCAGATAAATTTGGACTTAGTAGTTCTGGAAGTATTTCTTTTAATTTATCTTCACTTAAGTTTTCAGTCGCTTTTTTGGTTAAAATTTCCATGTGCTCTTGATTTATAACAAGTCCAGCTGATATTTCGTCGGTTAGATTTGATAGTCTATTAGGAGCTAATATAGAGAGGATGGAACCTAGTATGGCTAAAGTGAAGGCGATGACGATTAGAGTTTTATAGATATTTAATTCATGAAATAGTCTTTTTATAGCGCCTTTAAAGTCTCGAGCTTTTTCATATGATTGATTTGAATGTGGTCTAGGCATTTTCTAATTCCTCCTTTGATAATTGTGATAGAGCAATTTGTTTATATACTTCACAATTTTTAAGTAATTCTTTATGGGTTCCCATACCGACACATTTGCCACTATCTAATACAACGATTTTATCGGCATTCATGATGGTTCCAATTCTTTGAGCGACAATTAAGCTTGTAGCATTTTTGGTATATTTTTTTAATTCTTTTCTTAATACAGCATCAGTTTTATAATCTAGGGCTGAGAAGGAGTCATCGAATATATATATTTCAGGATCTCTAGCAATGGCTCGAGCGATGGCTAATCTTTGTTTTTGACCGCCTGAAACATTGGTACCACCTTGGGCAATATGGGTTTCGTATTTATCATCCATTTTTTCGATGAATTCATCGGCTTGGGCGACTTTAGCAGCTTCTTTAATTTTAGTTTGGCTTTTTTCACCTTTGCCATTATCACCATAACTGATGTTATAATTTACACTTCCAGCAAACATAACAGCTTTTTGAGGAATATATCCTAATTTATTATTTAAGGCTTCAAATTTATAATCTTTAACATTGATACCATCAATTAATACTTCGCCTTCAGTGGCATCATAAAACCTTGGAACTAAGTTGATTAGGGTTGATTTACCACTGCCAGTTGAACCGATAAAGGCAATTGTTTCACCTTGATTTACTTTAAATGAAATATTTTCTAAGACATATTCATCAGCATCTGGGTATTTGAAAGAAACATTTTTAAATTCAACAGTGCCTTTTTCTTTGGTGTCACCTTCAAAACTTCCAGGAATAATTTTTTGTTTAGTGTCTAATACTTCATTTATTCTTTTAGCTGATACTTCGGCTCTTGGTATCATCATGAAGATCATGGCAAGCATTAGGAATGACATGATGACTTGCATGGCATATGAACTGAAGACGATCATATTACCAAATATGGTAATTTTATCTGCTAGGATTGAATTTTGGATCATACCAGCACCAATGAAATAGATAGATAAGGTTAATCCGTACATGATTAGATACATAACAGGCATCATAATAGCAAATTTCTTTTGGTTAAATAATTGCAAGTTTGTAAGCTTATCGTTGACTTTATCGAATTTCTTTTCTTGATATTTTTCAGCATTGAAAGCTCGGACTACTCTAATACCCGTTAAGTTTTCTCTGGCTATTCCATTGATTTTATCAATTAATTTTTGAACGATTTTGAATCTTGGAATAACGATAATCATAAGGATAATGATAACACCTAGTAAAATTAATACAGCGATACCAGTGATGATGCTCCATTGCCAACCTTTATTTAATATTTTTGTAATAGCCCATATGGCAGTAATTGGAGCTTTTACTAATAGCTGTAAGCCCATAGCAATTAACATTTCAATTTGAGTAACATCGTTGGTTGTTCTAGTAATTAAACTACTAGTTTGAAAGGCTTTTATTTCTTCAGTGTCAAGATTTTGCACTTTATCGAAAATTTCTTTTCTAGTGTTTTTTGAAAATTCTGAGGCAATATAGGCGGCAAAATAACCAGCACCAACAGCGAATATTAAACTACCTAAAGCACACAAAATCATATATCCACCATTTAAGATAATATCAGACATTTTACTGCCTTCTGTTTGAACTAAAACAGTTATTTCAGACATATAATCTGGAATTTTTAATTCTAGCCATACCTGACCAATGATTAAAATTATACAAAATATGGCATATAACCATTCTTTTTTTGTAAGATTTCTTAATAATTTTAGCATATTTTCATCCTTTCATTTTTTAGATTTGTTTGCATTTGACTAAGTATTTTGAAAAAGATTTCTAATTCTTGCTTGTTTATGTCTTTGGTGATGACATGTTCTACTTCATTTAAGGCATGTTTAACAATTAGAAAGTTTTCTTTGGCTTGGTTGCTTAAAATTATTTCTTTTTTTCTGGTGTCATTTTTATCTTGGACTCTAATGATCAAATTGTTTTTTTCCATGGTTTTTAGAATTTCAGATAAGGTGGCACGTCTTAAGTTTAAAGCAATGGCAATGTCAGTTTGATATATTTTTTCGTTTTGTTTAGAAATTATAAAATGAAGAATTTGCATTTGGGCAGGAGTTGGTAAATTTTTTTTACTAATTTCACTATCACATATATATCTGACAATGTCATGATTTAAAGCTTTTATTTTATAGGTTACTCTTTTACTTTCCATTTTTCACCTCTTTTTACAGCCTGCTAAAACATTTTAGTATAATTTCAAAATATTGTCAATAGCCTAACAAAAATATTTTGAATTCACATATTTTCCCATAATTAAAAGATAAGCGGAACTTATCTTAATTGTTTATATGGTGGTGAATAGCAGGAGTATTCTTAGTGATTTTAGCAAAAGTATAACCGTTTGCTTTAGCATATTGTATAATATAAGGCAAGGCTTCGACTGTTGTTTGTTTGGTAGCAGAATCGTGCATTAAGATGATGTTTGTTCCATTATGTATTTTATTCGTTACATTGGAATATATACTTTCTTTAGTTTGATTTCCATTGGCATCTTCGCTGTCAATATTCCAATCAAAGTAATAAAAGTCTTTTTCAGTTAATATGCTTGTGATTCTAGTTACGATACCTTGATTATATTTTTTGGATATGGTGTTGGATGAACCACCTGGTAGTCTTACTATTCTAGGTTTTTGACCGGTTATTTGATATATTTGCATTCTTATTTGATTTAGGTCATTAAAGTAATTATCTTCTGATGAGTAGACATAGCTATATATGTGTGTAGAAGTGTGCAGAGCTACGGTATGGTTTTCGGCTTGCATTCTTTTTACTACGTCTTTATATTTATCTATTTGCCTAGAGGTTAAGAAAAAAGTAGCGGGAACATTTTCTTGTTTTAAAATGTTTAAAATTTTTTCAGTTAAATAACTTGGTCCATCGTCAAAAGTAAGATATATTGTTTTATTTGAAATGATGGATGGATTAATATTTTGAATTTTTATTTGTTTGGGTTTATAATAGTTTAGCTTTTGATTAAAGCTAATTCGAGGCTTAATTTCTTTAAATTTTGGCTTTGGTGAGTTTAATTTGATTATATAAGTGCTTAAAATGATGATGTTAAAGATAAGGCAGAAAATGATTATTATAGGAATTTTATATTGACCTATGTATTTTTTTATATTTTTCTTTAGCATACTTCTCACCAATTTCATTATACCTTAAAATATGAAAAAAGCCAAAGGAATTAGTGATTCCCTTTGGTTTTTTTGCATATATTATTTCTTTCTATTATTAAGTTTATGATTTCATTTATGTTTTCATCATCTTTTGTTTTGGCAGTTTCATTTAATTTTTCTAATATTGTTTTTTCACTTTCTTTTGTAAATTCAGATGATACAGGATCTGAAAATTTTAGGGTTTCAATTAAGTCTTGATTATTTATCTTTTTAGCAATATTTAAGGCTTCTTCGATGAAGATTTGAGTATTATTTACTTTTTTATCGTATTCTTTTAGTCTGTTTTTGACGAGATATAAAGGTAAGAATAAGATAAAATATATAATGGTTGTAATGATAGTTATGGTTAAAAGATTATTTATATTTAAGTAAGCATATATGTTTATAGCAAATAGATAAATGATGGATAAAATATATAAGAAAGTTATATATACTGTTTTATCTTGATTTTTCTTTTTATTTAGAATTGATATAACCAACAAGGTTATAATTAGAGCAATTAATTCTATTATAATAGTAAGATAAAAATTATTATTTATATTTTCATCTATTATTTGATTTATGGTTATAACAGATGAAGGAATATATATTTTGCTTGGCACTTTATCTAAATTCATAGAAATAGTGGTTACAGGAAGATTTTCAATAGTTTCCGGTATTATAATTTGTTTTTCACTACCTTTATAACCAGTTACTTCTATTTGATTATTTTTGATATTATAAGTGAAATTATCGTTACTTTTAAGTTCATTTAGTTCACTATCTGATATGTTTTGATAATTAAAATTGTTTTTTTCGGCATAGTTTTGAACATTTTGATTATTATGTGAAGTTAGTTTGATAGAGCTATTATTGATTGATATTATATTTTCATCTATTATTTGATTTATGGTTATAACAGATGAAGGAATATATATTTCGCTTGGCGCTTTATCTAAACTCATAGAAATAGTGGTTACAGGAAGATTTTCAATAGTTTCTGGTATTATAATTTGTTTTTCACTACCTTTATAACCAGTTACTTCTATTTGATTATTTTTAATATTATAAGTGAAGTTATCGTTACTTTTAAGTTCATTTAGTTCACTATCTGATATGTTTTGATAATTAAAATTGTTTTTTTCGGCATAGTT
>CALVXV010000035.1 GCA_944371685.1 uncultured Bacilli bacterium
AAATTTTATGAATAAAAAAAGGAAATATGATTTTGACGCCGTATGTTTTATATAGAGGTGATAACCTCTTAGAAAGGAGGAAAAGCTTGTGAAAGAAATGGAAAAGTATTATGTGCAAATTAATTTTGATGATACAGGTAAATTTGGTGATAAGTTTATAAATGAATTTAATTCTGATGATAAGAAGAAAAAAATTGTTTATATTAATCCAAAGGTACCAATTGAGAAGTTTGTTAGACATGAAGAACTTTCGAAAATGGAAAAGCTAATTTTGATGATGCAGATGGTCGATAAAGAATTAGTTAAGGAAATTGCTGGTGATGATAATGATTTAAAGAAAGTTGCAGATGTAATTTGTAAAAATTTAGAACAAAATCCAATAGTAAAAGAAATTGTGAAAAAGCTTGAACATGATATTAGTAAAGCTGAAGAAAACGTTAGAGAATAATCTAACGTTTTTAAACGGTTTGTTTATCAAAGTCAACGAAGAAATCTTTATACCAAACTAGGAATACATAGATTGTCCAAATTTTTCGACAATAGTTTTTCTTACCTTTGTAATGGTCATTTAACATTTTAAGTAAGGCTTTTTGGTCGAAAAATTCTTTAGTGAAGTCTGCTTCAAATATTTCTTTAACAATATTATAGTATTTTTCTTCTCTAAACCATTTGATGATTGGAACTGGAAAGCCTTTTTTTCTTCTTTTGTACCAAGCTTCTGGTATTCTTTTAGAAGCTGCTTTTCTTAGGGCATATTTAGTTGTATTATGAGATAATTTATATTCTGTTGGAATTGAGCTGGCTAGTTGAAATACTTCTTTATCGAGAATTGGTACTCTTAGTTCTAAGGAGTTAGCCATACTCATTTTATCAGCTTTTAGTAAGATGTCGTTTGGTAGCCAAAAATGCATATCTAGGTATTGCATTTTAGTTAAATCATCGGAATCTTTGACTTTATCAAAATATGGTTTAGTGATGTCTTGAAATTTTAAATCACTTTTATAATTATCATTTAATATTTTGTTGGCTTCTTTGTTGTCAAAGACAAAGGCTTGTCCAACAAAGTAATCTTCTATTTTACTACCACCTTTGGTTAGAAAATTTTTACCATGGAAGCTTGGAAAAGGTGAGATAATGGTTTTGATAAATTTTCTTATAAACATTGGTAGTTTACGATATTTTTTTAGTTTTTCATCTTCATCGTAACTAGTATATCCACCGAATAATTCATCGGCTCCTTCACCTGATAGAACAACTTTAACATCTTTAACTGCTAGTTTTGATAAAAAGTATAAAGGAACGGCTGATAGGTTAGCGGTGGGTTCATCAGCATAATATTGTACTTTATCAATGCTTTCAAAAAAATTGTCGGCATTTATTAATTCGTTTTTATTTTGAATGTGAAGGATGTCTGATAGTTCTTTGGCCATTGGTACTTCGTTGAAATCTTTATAATCAAAGCCAACAGAAAATGTTTTGTTTGGCTTTAGATAACTTACGACATATGATGAGTCGATACCGCCTGATAGGTAAGAGCCAACTGGTACGTCACTTATAGTATGATAGTCTATTGATTTAGTAATGGTTTCATCTATTTCATTTACTAATTTATCGAAGTTTTGGGTTTGAGGTTTAAATTCTATTTCATAATATTTATTAATATCCATTTTTTCAGTATTAAAATCATAGGTGAAGTAATGACCTGGTTTAAGTTTATAGACGTTTTTAAAGAAAGTTTCATTTAAGACTGAAGTTTGAAAAGTTAAGTATGGTTTTAGAGCTTCTTTATTTATTTGTTTTAAGAAGTCTGGATGTTTTAAGAATGATTTTATTTCAGAACCATACATAAATGTGTTTTGCATGGTGCAGTAGTAGAATGGTTTTTGACCAAAATGATCTCTAGCACCAAATAGAGTTTTTTGCTTTTTATCCCATATGACAAAAGCAAACATACCTCTTAATTTATCTAATATTTTTTCTTTATATTCTTCATATCCATGTAATATAACTTCGGTATCAGTGTTTGTTTTAAAGATGTGACCTTTGTTTATTAAATCTTCTTTTATTTCTTGGAAGTTATATATTTCACCATTAAATGTGATGTACATTGAGTCATCTTCGTTGGACATGGGTTGCCTTCCACCTTTTAAGTCTATGATACTTAATCTTCTAAAACCCATGGCTATTTCATCATCGGTATAATAAGATTCATCATCTGGGCCACGATGAGCAATCATATCGTTCATGGCTTTGATATGACTTTTTTCTTTTCTATTTATGTATCCGCAAAATCCACACATGTTTTCACAACCTTTCTTTGCCGAAGAAATCTAATATTTTTTCAGCTTCTATTTCTAAGGGATCAATAAATTTATCGTTTAATTTTAGTTTTCTTTTTAATATTGAAAGTTCAGTACAACCTAAGATATAACAGTCACAATTTAAATCTTTGATGGTGTCTTGCAGTAATGTTATAGGGACTTCTTTTCCTTGTTTTACATAATCATATATTATTTTCATGACGTTTTCTTGATTAGGAAGAACATATTTTATTCCATTTTTTTCTAAGGCATTTTGATATAGTTTTGAAGTGATGGTGCCTGTAGTAGCTAAAATAGCAGCTGTTTTATATTTATTTTTAATATAATTTGCGGTATTTTCAATCATGTTACTAATTGGAATATTTATGTTTTGTTTTAGTTTGTCGTGAAAATAAGATGATGTATTACAAGGAATACTAATTAGTTTACAACCTAGTTTTTCTAATGTTTGACAGTCTTTTAGAAGATAAGGATAGGGTTTTTCTTTTGTGTTATCTAATATGTATGAGGTTCTATCTGGTTTTTTTGCATCACTTAATATTATTATGTTTAGATGGTCTTGATCTTTGGTTGCTTTTGTTTTTTCGGTTATTAATTTGTAAAAATAGCAACTAGCTAGTGGACCTAGACCGCCAACTATTCCAAGTTCATAATTCATTATTCATCATCTTTTTTTGGTGGGTATAGTTTAAACATTTTATAATCTTTGTTATATATTCTATTTATCCAAAAATTTCTTTTTAAATTATTGTCTTTTGGATTTTTTAAAGTATAAGCGTATTTTTTTTCTTTAATTAATTTATTGGCTTCATTTAGGGTATCTTGGTTATAGATGTATTTTTTTAAGATTTTTTTGGGAGTATGAAGCCATAGAAATTTATTGTAGTTATATTCGGTTTTTTTGTCTTTTTTTAAAATAAAGTCATCGACTAAGTATTTGGCCATATTAAGGCCGGCTGAGGTAGTGAAATAACTACTTCTTCCTTGTCGTATGTTTATTTCAAATAGTTTATATTTATTATCTCGTCGGTCGTATTTGAAATCGAAGTTTGAGAAGCCTATATAATTTATATCTTCTAGGAAAGCTTTAATTTTTTCATAAATTTCTTGGTTGCCTTCTGATATTATGGCACGGTAATTACCAATTCCATAAGGGGTGTGCTCCTCCAAAATGCATCTACCAAAACACATCATTTTGACTTTTCCTTTAGAGTTTGAATAGCAGTTTAAGACGTACATGGTATCATCAGCGCCGGGAATAAAGTCTTGGACAATAATATGACCATTATAGCCAGATTCAAATATTTTATTTACGGTTTGTTTTAATTTTTGTTTATCTTTTATTTTGTAACTTTTTTCTTTACCAGCAAATTCTATTTTAGAGTATAGTGTACTATTTGATGGTTTTAAAGCGACTGGATAGTCAAATGGAAGATCTATATTTTCTTTATTTTCTTTAGTGATAATATATGTTTTGGGGTAGTCTAAGTTATATTCTTCACATATATTGTAAAAGCTTTCTTTATCTTCTAGTTTATCTTTTAAATTTTTATTCATAAATGGTAGGACAAAATATTGTGATAGAGTTTCCATATTATTGACGATTGGGTTTGTATACCATTCGGCACATGATAAAAGAATTAGATAATCATATTTTTCTTTATATTCTTTACCTATTTTTAAAAGGGTATTTAGAAAAACTTTTTCATCAGTGAGATTTTTAATGATTTTGACATCAATTATTTTACTGTCTTTAGTTTCTCTTAGAGGAAATGTTCCAAGGGCTAGAGATTTAACATTATATTCATCGTTAAATGATCTAGCTAGACCATATGCGTTAGCGTCTGTTCCTAAAATAATTGGTAAAAATGATTTTGACATTTACATCACACTTTCTATTTAAAATATGTGGAAAACTTTTCGCTTTTCCACATTATATAACAAAATAATATTTTAAGCAATAAAATGGTGTAAAGTGGCGAAAAATAAGGCTTTTTCTATTATGTGAAGTATATAAGTGTCTAATAAATGTCAAAAAAAAGTGGAAAAAATGTATACTTTTGTTTTTCTGTGTGATATAATACAAAACAGGTGATTAAGTTATGATTGAAGAAATCAAAGTCATACTAGATGGTAATGAAAATTTAACTTTAGAGGTTAAAGATAATCTTTTAGAACTTATTACAATCTTTCATGAAATATTTAAAGATATTGATTTGACGACTTTGAAAGAACGACTTAAGACTTTAAAGATAAAAAGGGAGAGTATGTATTTAGTTAAAATGCCGTGTAAGTATATTCCACATAATAATGAGATAGCTATTAATTATGGGCTTATTACAGAGGCGGATGCGAGACATTGGCTTATGCATAGTTTACTTGGAGTAATTACGGCTAAGGATAATCATTATGGATTTAATGATGAAAGTGATTCGTTGCTTGCTTTGAATGAGGGTTATACAGAGATACTTACTAATAATTTGGTAGGGGATATAGATAATAATTTTTTTACAGATGAGATTATTATGACAAATTTAATTAGTAAAGTAATTGGAGAAGATGTTTTATATAAAGCTTATTTTAGTAATGATGCTGAAATGGTTGTAAAATCTATGGCAGAAGCGGAGGTAAAATAATGCTTATTGAAGTAATTGGTGATATGAATAGTAGTTATGAAAATAGAAAACATGGTGGGTATTCGCAAATTGGAAATATGCAGGCCAAAATACTTGAGGCTTATCCACAAATAGGTTTAGAGAATTTTTATGCGGATGAGTATTATTTTCCACTTGGTCAAAAAATCGAACCGGGGACGCTTGAGAATTTGAAAGCGGAGCTTAATGAGTATCAGGCGCAGATTAATTTATCAAGTAATTCAAAAAAATTAAGCTAACTTTGGTTAGTTTTTTGTTTAAAAAAGAGAATTTTATGTTATAATTGATAATGAAATTTGAAAAGCGATGATTAAGAAGTAGTAATAAAAGTAATTATTTATAGAGAGCTAATGGTTGGTGGAAGTTAGTAATAATCTTTTATGAATTCATCTTAGGAGTTATATATGCAAAGATATATCGGTGACGCGTTATAGTTTTAGAGGTAAGTTTTACTTACGAATTAAGGTGGTACCACGTGAATCACGTCCTTATTGGATGTGATTTTTTTTTAGGAGGATGATTATGGATTTAGAAAATATTTTAAATGATTTACAAAGTGATTTAGAAATGGTTTTTTCTGAACATGATTTGAATGAAGTTAAGGCTAAGTATTTAGGTAAAAAAGGTGAAATTACTGTTTTATATTCTAAAATGAAAGATTTAAGTAATGATGATAAAAAGTCTTTTGGAGCTAACATTAATAATTTAAAAAATGAAGCTACTAGTTTAATAGATGGTAAAAAAGAAGAAATTAATACTAAACTTTTGAATGAGAAGTTACAAAATGAGAGTATTGATATAAGTTTACCAGCTACAGAGTTTCAAATTGGGGCACCTAGTATTTTAGAGAAAATGATTGAAGATGTTGAAGCATTACTTATGTCTATGGGATATGATGTGGTTGATGGACCGGAAGTTGAAAAGGATGAGTATAATTTTGAGATGCTTAATTTACCTAAAGGGCATCCAGCTAGAGATGCGCAAGATACTTTTTATGTTGAAGGTGATGAACTTTTACTTCGTAGTCAGACTTCACCGGTGCAAGTTAGAACGATGCTTAAAGGAAAAGGTGAGGTTCCAATTAGAATGATTTGCCCTGGTAAGACTTATAGGAGAGATGATGATGATGCGACGCATTCTCACCAATTTATGCAGATAGAAGGATTGCTTGTGGATAAGAATATTAGTTTATCTGATTTGAAGGGAACTTTTGATGTGATTGCGAAACATTTATTTGGTGATGATTGTCAAACAAGATTTAGACCTAGTTATTATCCATTTACTGAACCTTCGGTTGAGATGGATATTAGTTGTCACCATTGCAAAGGTAAGGGCTGCAGTATTTGTAAGAATACTGGTTGGATTACTGTATCTGGTGGCGGAATGGTTCATCCTAAAGTGTTAGAAAATTGTGGATATGATCCTAAAAAATGGTCTGGTTTTGCTTTTGGTTTTGGAGCTGAGAGGTTAGCCATGATTAAGTATGGTATAAATGATTTAAGGGTATTTTATACTAATGATTTAAGGGAAAGTAGAATTTTTGACAGAAAGGAGGCTAATTAATGATTAGTTTAGAGTGGGTTAAAGATTATATTGATATTTCTGATCAAGATTTAAAAGAACTAGCAGTTAAGATAACTAAAGCGGGTATTAATATAGAAAAGGTTATTACTAATCATATAGATAATTTAGTGATTGGTGAGGTCATTAAATGTGAAATGCATCCTAACTCTGATCATTTACATGTTTGCCTTGTTAATGTTGGAAATAAAAATTTACAAATTGTTTGTGGAGCGCCTAATGTTAGAGAAGGTTTAAAGGTCATAGTTGCTTTACCGGGAGCTATTTTGCCTTTGGGTGGTGAGATTAAGAAAAGTCAAATTAGAAAAGTAGAGTCTAATGGTATGCTTTGTGCCCTTTATGAACTTGGACTTGAAGAAAAGACAGATGAAGCTTATAACCGTGGCATTTATGGGGTTAGAGCGGATGCTAAAGTTGGTGTGGATGCGATGGAATATTTGGGCTTGGATAGTACTTTATATGAACTTGATGTCCATAAACACCGCAATAATGATTGTTATTATCATATTGGTTTTGCTTATGAAATTGGAGCTATTTTAAATAGACCGGTTACTTTACCGGATGATGAGACTAAACCAATTAAAGATGATATTGTTAATCATTTTAGTTTGCAGGTTGAGACTGATAAATGTCCTTATTATTTGGCTAAAATGGTAACAGATGTGAAGATTGGTGAGTCACCAGAGTTTATTAAAAAAAGACTTTTAGCTTATGGTATGAGGTCTATTAATAATGTGGTCGATATTTCTAATTATGTGATGCTGGAATATGGTCAGCCATTACATTTCTTTGATAAGGATGCTTTGGGTGATAAGATTGTTGTTAGAAAAGCAAAGAATGGTGAAGAAATTAGGACTTTAGACGGTGTGGATAGAATTTTAAATAGCGATGATATTGTTATTACTGATGGTGATAAGCCGGTTTGTATTGCTGGTGTTATGGGTGGTGAGAATACAGAGGTTACTGATGCTACTAAGAGTATTTTGATTGAAAGTGCGATATTTGATGGTGTTAGTATTAGAAATACATCCAGTAGGCTTGATTTAAGAAGTGAGGCATCTATTCGTTATGGTAAGGGACTTAGTTATGAATATACTTTAAAGGCAATTGAGAGAGCTTGTCATTTACTTGAAAAATATGCTGGAGCAAAGGTTTTATCTGGTATGGTTAAACATGATAAGGTGGATAAAACGCCTAAGGTTGTTACTTTTAAGTCTTTAGAAATTAATAATTTGCTTGGAATTACAATTTCTGATGATGATGTTAAGACAGAACTTAATCGTTTAGGTTTTCCATTTGAGTATGATAATGGTGAGTTTAAAGCGACTATTCCACCTAGAAGGCTTGATATTGATCCTTATGTAAACGATATTGCTGAAGAAGTTGGTAGACTTTATGGTTATCATAATTTAGTATCTACTTTACCAAAGGTGGCAATAAAAAAGGGTGTATATGCCCCTGATATTAGTTACCGGAAAATTATTTCTAAACGGCTTAGAAGTTTAGGTTTAAATGAGGTTAAAACTTATACTTTAGTTTCGCCGAAGATGGCCTTTCATTTTAAATATGAAGACAAGAAACAAATTACATTACCACTTCCGATGAGTACTGATAAATCAGTGATTAGAACAAGTTTAATTCCGTCACTTTTAAAGGTTTATGAATATAATCATGACCACAAGGTTAGCGATGTATGTATTTATGAGATTGCTAAAACTTATGATGCTACTTATAAGGAAGAAAGCAAGGTGTGCATGCTGATGAGTGGTAATTATTTATTTAATCAGTGGCATTCAGTTAATGTTAAGGTTGATTTTTATTTGATTAAAGGTATAGTTCAAAATGTGTTAGATTATTTAGGCTTTAAGGATAGATATACTTTTTTGAAAATGGAATTATCTGATTTACACCCTGGAATATGTGCGGGTATTATGCTTGATGGAAAGATGATAGGTGTTATAGGAAAAGTTCATCCAAAACTTACTAAAGATGATATTTATGTGGCTGAGATGTCTTTAGAAGCACTTATGGATAAAGTAGCTTTAATTAAGTTTAAAGAAGCACCAAAGTATCCTTTAGTGGTTAAAGACATGGCTTTTGTTGTTAATGAAGATGTTATGTCTGATGAGATTGTTAATGTGATTAAAGAGGCTGGAGGAAAACTTTTAACAGATATTAAGTTATTTGATGTTTATACCGGTGAGCATGTGGCTTTAGATGAGAAGTCTTTGGCTTATTCTTTAACATTTTCTTCACCTGATAGAACTTTGAGTGAGGAAGAAGTTATGGTGGTGTTTGAAAATATTATTAGTGCGGTGGAAAAGAAATTTGGAGCGAAGCTTAGAAATAAATAGTAATATTTTAATAGGTATATTTATATAATTTGATATATGTTATTTACAATAGAGTAAAAAATTGATATAAAAATTCGACAATTATTGACAAGAGTTTTAAAATATAATAAAATAATATTGCTTAGCACGTGTTGTAGAAAATTTTACTTTGCCTGTTTTTATAACATGTGCTGTTGCAATTTTAACCATTTTTTATAAATGGTGCACAAGTACTTCGGTGTGGTTGAAGCCGATGAAGTTTTTAAATTTTAAAAATTTCTAGTAATTCTCTTACATTTCAACCTTTTAACCGGGTCTATAGCCAAGTGGTAAGGCGTGGGACTGCAACTCCCTGATCGTTGGTTCAAATCCGACTAGGCCCTCCATTAAGATGTAAAAGGGATCTAATGATGGATTTCTTTTTTTATATATAAGGAAAGTGTTTGTTTTGACTTTTGCCTTATACTAGTTTGAAATGTGAAATTAGAAAATTTAAATTTTTAAAATTTTTATTTGAGACCTTGTTAAAAATAAAAATATAAGTTATACTTATATAGTATGCGAGGAGGATTTGTATGAAGAAACTTACTAAGCATAAATTGGCGTTTTTTCTAAGTTTAATAAGTATTTTAGTTTTATTTGGCGGGGTAGGATATTTTATTTTTTCTATCTCAAAATTAAATAATGTAGAGAATAATTTAAGACTTTTTGGTTCGATTGCATTGGGATTTGTTAGTTTAGTTTTATTTATTTTATGTCTTAGATTTTTAAATAAATATAAAAAAGTAAAGCTTACTATTGTAATTATTTTAATGCTATTAATAGGTGGTGTTGGTATTTTTGCCGCTTATAATGTTGATAAGGTTTATGGTACTTTGGCTAAAGTTAGTGATACTTCTGGTTATACTACTTATTCGGCTAGTTTAGTTACTTTAAAGGATAATGAAGCTGAAAGTATTAAGGATATTGGTGATTCTGAAATTGGTATTTTAAATGATGATACTAGTTATGAGGGAAATATAATCCCAAAAGAGATTATTAAAGAACAAAAGCTTGATAATAAAACTAAAGAATATGATAGTTATATTGCAATGATAGATGCTTTAGATTCTGGCGAGATTGATTATATCTTTTTACCAACTAATTATTCAGTGATGTTTGGAAGTATGGAAGGTTATGAAGATATTGGTGATAAAACTAAGGTTTTATTAACTCAATCTAAGAAGGTTAAAGATGAGAGTAGTGATGATAATGCGAATGCAAAGGCTATTACTGAACCTTTTACAGTTTTGTTAATGGGTGTTGATTCTGATGCGGAAGGTATTCAAAATGGCTCATTTAATGGTGATTCGCTTATGCTTATTACTTTTAA
>CALVXV010000036.1 GCA_944371685.1 uncultured Bacilli bacterium
TATAACTATTCGTTATACTTATATGTAAGGAATGTTCAATAGTTGGGTGATTGCCACTTTTCTTTTTTAAGAAAGGGGGCGATATGATGAACAAGAAAGATTTTTTAATTTTATCTTTAGTAATTATTATCTTCCTTTTATTATTAATACTATTAGTAGTACTGATATAAAAGAAAATCACCTAACTCATTAGCTACTATGATTTAGGTGATAACCATAAAATATATGGCAACATCCAACATAGAAGTATTGAATGTTCCTTTTTATTATATGAGATTTCTCTCATCTATATACATAATACCACATTTTTAACTTTATGACAAGAAATGATAAACACTTAAAAAAGCAAAATTACTTTGGCATTTTTTCTTTAATATAATCTAAAACTTCATTTTCTGTTTTACTAAAATCATCATAATTAGTCTCGAACCACTTAAGATTCATTTGACCTCTAAACCAAGTATACTGCCTTTTCGCATATTTTCTACTTTTACTTTTAATAAGGTCTATCGCATCTTCTAAACTAATTTTACCATCAAAATAATCAAATAATTCTTTAGGTCCAATCGGTGTCATCACCGCTTTACTTCTAATACCTAAATCATATACTTCTTTAGCCTCATTAACCAAACCTTCTTCAACCATCTTATCAACTCTTTTATTAATCTTATAATAAAGAATATCTCTATCAGTCGTTAAGCCAATAAACAAAGTATCATAAAGCAAATCAAAATCCTTCTCTTTTTCACTATAAGGTGTACCATTAGCCTTATAATAATTAAGTGCACTTATTACTCTAACTCTATTATTCAAATGAATATTCGTATTAGGATCAACTTCCAAAAGCATCTTATAAAGCTCATCATTACTTAAACCTTCATAATCATCATTAGCTCTCTCAGGAAATTTATAATCATACAAAACCGCATTAATATAAAGTCCAGTTCCCCCAACCAATATCGGTATTTTCCCACGAGATAAAATATCATCAATTATCCTTCTTGCATCCTTTTGATAATCAAACACACTATATTCTTCTCTTAAATCTTTCTCATCAAACAAATAATGTTTAATACCTTCAGTATCTTTAACCTTATTAGTTGCGATATCTAAACCCTTATAAACTTGCGTACTATCAGCATTAATAATCTCTCCATCTAATTTGTGCGCTAAAAACAAACTCAAATCTGTCTTACCAACCGCCGTTGGTCCAGTAATAACAATTACCATATCATCACCTTACTTTATCAGCATACTATCACCAAACGAAAAGAAACGATATTTTTCTTTTATAGCTTCATTATATGCCTTCATAATATTATCTTTACCAGCCAAAGCACTTACAAGCATCACCAAAGTTGACTTTGGCAAATGAAAATTAGTAATCAAATAATCTATACCCTTAAACTCATATCCAGGATAAATAAAAATATCCGTCCACCCAGAGCATCCTTTAAACTTGCCATACAAACTTGCAATCGTCTCTAACGTTCTCGTCGAAGTTGTACCTACACTAATAATCTTATGCCCAGTCTCTTTAGTTTTATTAAGTAAATCAGCCACCTCATCACTCATTATATAATATTCACTATGCATCTTATGTTTCGTAACGTCCTCAACATTTACCGGTCTAAAAGTGCCTAAACCAACATGTAAAGTAATATATGCAATATTTACACCTTTAGCTTTAATCTTATCTAATAACTCTGCTGTAAAGTGTAATCCAGCTGTCGGTGCCGCCGCACTACCAACATTCTTCGCATAAACCGTTTGATATCTTTCTTTATCATTCAATTTTTCATGAATATAAGGAGGAAGTGGCATCTCACCAAGCTCATCTAAAATCTCATATAATATACCTTTATATTGAAGTTCAAATTTTCTAATTCCTTCATCTAAAACTTCTGTACACTTAGCCTTCAACTTTCCATCACCAAAAGAAACAATCGTTCCCTCTTTAATTCTTTTAGCTGGTCTTGTCAAACACTCCCATGTATTATTACCTTCATCTTTCAAAAGTAAAACTTCAATAACCGCTCCAGTTCCTTCCTTAACTCCGTAAAGTCTAGCTGGCATAACCTTAGTATCATTCAATACTAAAGTATCACCCTTTTCCATATAATCTATCACATCAGTAAAATGTCTATGACAAATATCTCCTGTTTTCCTATCTAAAACAAGTAACCTTGAAGCATCTCGTTTAGAAAGTGGCGTTTGCGCAATTAACTCCTCAGGTAAATCAAAATCAAAATCATCAGTTTTCATTATATCACCTTCTAAAATAAAGTATCTTGCTTACTCTTTTTCAAATAACGGTAAGCCTTTTCTGTCACCATTCTGCCCCTGCTTGTTCTTTTCAAAAATCCATTTTGTAATAAATAAGGTTCATATACATCCTCAATAGTTGAAGCTTCTTCACCAATACTAGAAGCTAAAGCATCAATTCCTACTGGACCACCATTAAATTTCTCAATAATTGAATTAAGCAAATTATAATCCGTCGCATCAAGTCCAAAAGCATCTACCTTTAATTTATCTAAAGCCATCTTTGTAATTTCCAAATCAATATTACCATCACCCATAACTAAAGCATAATCACGAACTCTTTTAAAAAGTCTATTCGCAATTCTCGGTGTTCCTCTACTTCTTTTCGCCAGTTCCATTGCCGCCTCATCAGAAATGGGAGACTTCAAAACCCGACTAGTCCTAAGTACAATTTGTTTAAGCTCATCTTCCGTATAAAAATTAAGCCTAGATACAATTCCAAACCTATCACGTAAAGGTCCTGTTAAATCTCCAGCTCGCGTCGTTGCCCCCACTAAAGTAAAAGGCGGTAAATCAATCGTAATATTCCGGCTTGATGAATCAGAACCCACAATAATATCTAACTTAAAATCCTCCATCGCCGAATATAAAATTTCCTCAATAAATCTTGGTATTCTGTGAATTTCATCAATAAAAAGTACATCACCAGGTTCTAAAGTAGAAAGTACCGCCGCTAAATCTCCACTTTTTTCAATAGCCGGACCACTAGTCGTTTTAATATTACTTCCCATTTCATTCGCAATAATATATGCCATTGTCGTCTTACCAAGACCAGGTGGGCCATATAAAAGCACATGATCTAAAGCCTCACCACGCATCTTAGCCGCCTTCATAAAAATACTCAAATTTTCTTTTAACTCCGACTGACCAATATATTCATCAATACTATCCGGCCTAATTGAACTCTCAAAAGAATCTTCAACCGTCTGTTCACCACTAACAAGTCTTGCCATCTAATCACCTCCTATTTTAAAAGTAATTTCAAAGCCTCTTTAATCTGCACTTCTATATCTAAAGAACTATCAACTTTTTTCACCACTTTATTAATATCAGCCGCTTTATAACCTAAACTGCGCAAAGCATCTACTAACTCATCACTAGTTTGAGATGTAACCTCGTCACTCTTAGCAAGCTTACCTTTCAAATCCAAAATAATCTGTCTAGCCACTTTGTCACCAATTTTCGGAAACTTCTTTAAATAAAGAATGTTCTCTCTTTCAATCGCATCAATAATTCCCTCTGGTGAACCAGTCGCTAGCATCGGTAATGCCATCTTACACCCAAGTCCCTTAACTGAAATCAATTTTAAAAATAACTGTTTCTCCTCTAAACTCTTAAAGCCATATAACGTAATTTCATCTTCTCTAACATATTGATATAAATAAACTGTATATTCTTTATCTATTTCAAATGAATAAGGACTAGCCGTATAAACTAAATAACCAACCCCATTATTATCAACAATAATATAATCACTTTCTATCTCTTTAATAAATCCTTTTATATATGCATACATAACTAACCACCTATCTAATTATAACACGAACACTCGTTTTTTTAAAACAAAAAGCCAATCGAATTAAAACTTTCGATTGACAAACTTAGAAAACATAAGACCTAAGAAAATCATATAAACTAAAACATATAAAAACATCACAATATCATTAAAAGTTCCAAAATCAAATGACTTAAGTATTGCCGGTATACTCTCTGGAATAAAATCAAAAAAACCAAATGCATTATCTTTAACTATATACGTTTTTAAATAAGTCACAATTCTTAAAAATATATCAATCATTACAAACGCATACACAAATGCATGAAAATCTTTAAAAAACACAATTATTAATATAAGTAAAATTATAAGTACAATCACTGGAATTGTCATACTACCCCTCCTATTAAATCATCATAATATTCTGTAAAATTATTTTTATTATCATATATATCTATCGTTAAAATTCCACTATTATTTAATCCTCTAAAAACATAATAATTACTTAAATCTAACTTATACATATAAGCCCTATTATTTTTTTCATAAACATTTATTATAATATTATAATTATTAGCCAAACTTAAATCAGCTTCTGTATCATATTCATATAAATTTATAAATCTCGAAAGTGGTACCACATACACCTTCGCCTCGCCATTCATACTGTAAGTTAAATCACTAGTTAAATTATTAATTAAATCTGGTGTAATCTTAAGCACATTCAAATCAAAATTAGCCACTAACTGAGCACTTTGATTCAAAATCAAATAAACATTAGAGCCATTATAATAATAACGATTATTACCATAAATAAATTCTAACTTATCATCATAACTTTCCCCAAAAATAACTCCACTATTATTCGCATAAGTAAACTTATAATTAGATAAACTTTGTGGCGTATTATCAAAAGAAGATGTTTGCATAGGTTTTGAAGTAACCCGAACAAAAATAACCACTATAGCCAAAAATATAAACCAAAAAATAAGTGAAGTAATCGGTCTAAGCTTTGGATCAGCCCGCATTTCCTTAAACTTTTTATAATAAGGATTTTCTTTTATTCTTTTAAACATCTTACTTCAAAATCTTACCCACTAACTGACCATGATAACCATTAATAAAATCAGTAGCTTTCATTTTCTTTTTTCCTTCCATCTGAATCAAAGTAAATACCACTTCTCCATTACCACACTTAACACCAAAACCATCTGAATAAATAGCCGTAATCTCACCAGGTAAAGCCTTATCATAAATTGTTTCCGTCCTGTAGCACTCCCATACCTTCATAATCTTATCATCAAAAATGCAGTAAGCTCCAGGCCATGAGTTTAAACCTCTAACTTGATTAACAATCTTCCTTTTCGTTTTAGTAAAATCAATCTTTTCATCTTCTCTACTAATATTAAAACCATAAGTAGCTAAAGAATCATCTTGCTTTATACGCCTGCACGTTCCATCTAATATACTAGGAAGTGTTTCCAATAATAAATCTCTACCTAAAATTGAAAGTTTATCGTGTAAACTAGAAGCCGTATCATCATCAGTAATTTCTATTTCTTTTTGACTAATCATATCACCAGTATCCATACCTTCAGCCATATACATAATCGTCACACCAGTTTTCGTATATCCATCAATAATCGCATGATGAATAGGCGCACCACCACGAAGTTTAGGCAAAAGTGATGCGTGAACATTAATACATCCTTTTTTCGGAATAAGTAATAAATCTAACGGTAATATCTGCCCATATGCACAAGTAATAATTAAATCAGGCTCAAGCATATTAATCTCTTGCAAAGCCTCTTTAATCTTATTTGGCTGTAAACATAAAATATTATGTTTTAACGCCACTTCTTTCACCGGTGAACATTTAACTAAAGCACCTCTACCAACCGGTCTATCAGGTTGTGTCACAATTGCTCTTATTTTATATTTACTAATTAACCCTTCTAAAACCGGCACACTAAACTCTGGCGTTCCCATAAAAATAATGACCGGATCTTTTTTTATCTTTATATCCTCAAAATTCATATCATCACCTTACCTAATTTTATCACATTTTATCATTTTTAACCACCCTATTATATTCTAAGTGGATTAAGTTCAATATCAACATTAATCTTCTTCTTATAATGATTTAAAATAAATTCTAAACTATCCAAAATATCTTTAGTCTTTTTAAACTTAATAATAATTTGCACGTAATATATATTATTAACCTTCGGCATACTAGCAAAAGCCGGTCCTAAAACAGTCACATTTGATAAATTACTTTTCAAATAAGTCACAATCTTTGATGCCTCACTAAAAACCTCATCATCATTTTTGCCACTAACCTTAATTAAACAAAGATTATAATAAGGAGGATACTTAAGCACCTTTCTAATCTTCATCTCCTCATTATAAAAACTATCATAATCATTGTCCTTCGCATAAACCATACTATAATGATTAACATTAAAACCTTGAATAATAACCTCACCAGGTAACTGAGCCCTACCAGCTCGCCCAGCCACTTGACTCAAAAGTTCATAAGTCCTCTCACTACTTCTAAAATCTGGAATATTAAGTGATGCATCACCATTAATCACACAAACCAAAGTAACCAAAGGAAAATCCAACCCCTTCGCAATCATCTGTGTACCAACCAAAACATTATACTTATTACTCTTAAAATCATCAATTATCCGTTTATGCGTCCCTTTATTTCTCGTCGTATCTTGATCCATTCGAATAACTCTAGCACCTCTAAATTCTTCTTTAATTAAACTCTCTAACCTCTCTGTTCCCATACCTAAAGAATTAATATTCTTACTATGACAAATAGGACATTCAACTAACCTAGGCACAGTATAATCACAGTAATGACACTTCATAATATTGCCATGCTTATGATAAGTAAGCGGTATATCACAGTTTGGACACTTGTGTGTAAAACCACAATCCTTACAAGTAATAACTGTCGAATAACCCCTTCTATTAAGTAAAACTAAAATCTGTTCCCCCTTACTTAATCTATCATTTACCTTCTCTTTAAAAATCTCTGAAAAAACTCGGTTTCCCTTCTTAAACTCCTCCTTCATATCTACTAAATAAACCTCAGGCATTTTTTTATTCACTCTATTTTTCATCACCAAAAGCTCATAAATACCAATTTTAGCCCTCGTATAACTCTCTACACTCGGTGTCGCACTTCCTAAAATAACCGGAATATTATAAGTCTTACCCCTTCTAAGTGCCACATCAATTGCATTATATCTCGGTACATTTTCTTGTTTATAAGTACTCGAATGTTCTTCATCTATAATAATAATTCCTAAATTATTAAATGGTGCGAATATCGCACTACGAGCCCCAATAACAATTAAAACCTCTTTTCTCTCAATCTTTCGCCACTCATCATACTTCTCACCATTACTAAGTCCACTATGTAATATAGCCACAACTTTACCAAATCTTTTTTTAAAAATTTCTACCACCTGCGGTGTCAAACTAATTTCCGGCACAAGTAAAATAGCCTCTTTACCTTGCTTCAAAACTTTCTCAATCAACTTAATATAAACAAGTGTTTTACCACTGCCAGTCACTCCATATAATAAATAAGGTTTAAACTTATCAAAACAAACCTTATCTAAAACTTCCCTTTGTTCATCCGTTAAAACATAATCTTTCTTCTCTATCTCAGTATCATCTTCCAACCGATAAACCTCTTTTAAAACCTCCTTCAAATAACCATTACGAATAAGTGTTTGACAAGCTGATAAAGAAATCTTATTAACCTCACTTTTTAAAACCAAGCCATGACTTTTTACATATTCAAACACCTTTTTTTGCCCATCAGTTTTAAACTCACCATCTTTTATAACCTCTAAATACTTTACAAACTTCTTATTAATATTTGTCTTTTGCTTAGCCTTTAAAGCTCTAGGAAGCATCGTTTGATAAGCCAGTGTTAAAGGTGATAATGTTTTTTTACTAATATATTTTCCAAGCTCCAGCATTTCTTCATTTAAAACCGGCTTTTCATCCATTAACTTAATAATATCTTTTACTTCATAATCAAAATCTGCCTCATCATATATCTTAACAATAAAACCTTCTATATTTCTTTTGCCAAAAGGTACTAAAGCTCGCATTCCAACCATCGCTTTCATTCCCTTTGGGATCTTATAAGTAAAAGTTTTATCAGTACTCTTAGCCACAACCTCAACTAATATATCCGCAAACATCTTATCACCACCTTATCTAACATTATAACATATGTTCGGAAAAATTATACATTTTTAAAGAAAAAAATCACTAACTTAAAATCTGTGATTTTTCAGCGCAATAATTTCCTTTTTCCTCATAATATAAATTATTAAACTCTATTGATAATTTATGTGTCTGTAAAAATAAACTTTTCATCTTATCAGTCAACCCCAGTGTACTCGTAATTGAAAGAGCAAAAGGATGTTCAGTAAAATTAAGTGAAACATCGTTATAATAACCTCCGCCTTCCACATACTCACCATATTTATGAGCTACCTCTATATCTCCTGATTTAACATACTCCAAATTATCCGACTTCTTCATATCTGAAATTAATTTCTTCGCATTATCCGTACCTTCTAAATAATATTTATATACCTCTTTTATATAACCATTACCAAGCCTCGGCGATAAATTACCAAAATTATCTGAATAATGAATATCATAACCTAAACCAGCCCAATATTCCTTCACTTTTTTCTTACCACCAAGTTCATCTAAAAGCATTGCATAACCAATGTTATCACTATACATAATTGTATATTCTAAAACCGTACTTAACTTATACTTAGTTCCAACACTATCCTTTTGAATAATTCCACTACCACCAGCTTTATACTTAGCTAAATAAGTAAGTTCTTTATTCAAATCAAGCTTACCTTCATCAGCTTGTTTATAAGCATATAAAACAGCCGGCAACTTAGTAACACTAGCCGCATAAAGCTCACTATCCTCACCCTTGCCAAAACTATAATCACTTTCTAAATCAGTATACATAAAATTCGCATTAACTTTACTATATAGACTAATTATCTCATCTTTCTTAGCCAAAAGTTCCTCACTAAAATCTTCCTCTTTTAAAACTTCTGTGCTCATACACTTCTTATAAGCTTTCGTACTCTTTGTAATTTTTTCTAAAATCAAATCAAAGCTTTTACCTATTTCATTACTAAAAGTACCTTCATTAGAAAACAAAAAATAAACACCAATAACTAAAATAAAAACAAAAATAAATAAAATTAAAAATGACTTCTTCTTAACCTTTCGTTTTCTCTTACTCATAAGTATCACCATTACAATTATACAAAGAAAACAAAATATTTTAAAGTCATTTCTATTAAAAATTAATTTTTCAAACACCCAATAGGCACAACATAAACACCATCTTTACGCTTATATGCATAATCACCTACACCTGTCACAACCATCAAAAATGAAGGATTTTTCATTTTACTAGTATCTAATTTATTATTTAATTTTAATAAACTATTAGCCCCTTCTTCTATTAATTTATCTCCACCAAGCTTAATCTCTACAAGTCCATAATCACCATTTCTTAAATAGATAACCGCATCACATTCTAAAGAAGATGCATCTTTATAATGATATAAATTTCCATTAAGACTTTCCGCATACACTCTCAGATCTCTAATACAAAGATTTTCAAATATAAATCCAAAGGTATTTAAATCATTAATTAAGTCAAGAGGTCCTAAACCTAAAGTCGCCGTCGCAATTGAAGGATCCACAAAATATCTAGTATCTGCCGTTCTTATAGCTGTTTTACTTCTTAAATTCGGATTCCAAGCCAACACTTCATCTATAACAAATATTTTTTTCAAAGCATTAATATAAGATAAAACTGTATCAGTATCTAAAGAATATGAATCATTATTAACTATATCATTTTTTAAAGTCATAATAGACGCTTGACTTCCAATATTTCGCGCATAACTTCTCATTAAATGTCCCACTCTAGTAGCATCTCTATGCACTCCATCAACCCTTGAAATATCAGAATTAACCACCGCATCATAATAATCAAAAGCCTGATCTAAAGCAATTTCTCTTTCCATAGTAATACTTCTTGGCCATCCACCTCGGCAACACAAATAAGCAATATCCTCTAATGAAAGTTTATTAACTCCATTAACTTCCGCACCTTTAAATAAATCTTGAATACTAACTGTACCATTAGAATCTAATGACTCAAATAAAGTCATCGGCCTCATAAGTAAAAAAGAAAACCTACCAGTACCAGTATGCGTCATTAAACTTTTATCCACTGGAACGGCCGAACCAGTTAAAATAAATTGTCC
>CALVXV010000037.1 GCA_944371685.1 uncultured Bacilli bacterium
ACTTCTAGTAATAAAGGTGGTAAATTTTTAAGAGCCTCATTAATAGCACTTGGTTATCAAAGTTTTGGAAAAGATGATGATAAATATATACCTTTAGGCTGTGCTTTAGAACTTTTTCAAACATCTATTTTAATTCATGATGATATTATTGATAAAGCTGATAAAAGAAGGGGTATGGATACAATTCCTTTAAAGTATCAAAAAATATATAGTGATGCGATTAAAGAAAATGAAAGTTTTACAGATAAGCGTAAGGATCTTGGGACATCTATGGCTTTATGTTTAGGGGATATGGGTTTTTATTTAGCTTTACAGGTTATTGCTAAAAATTATAAAGATAATGAGAATTTAGGTAAAGTTTTAGAATATTATAATAGTGTGGCTATTAAAACTTGTGAAGGGGAAATGGTTGATGTTGTTTTGCCATTTTATGAAGAATTTTATGGCACGAGTGATGATTTAGAAAATCATGTGATGGAGATATATAAACTTAAAACGGCTTGGTATTCGGTGGTTGGTCCTTATTGTTTGGGGGCTATTCTTGGAGGTGCTGATGAGGAAAAAATAAATAAGTTAGAGGATGCTTTGTTAGGACTTGGTATTGCTTTTCAAATTAAGGATGATTTAATCGGCATTTATGGTGATGAGAAGTATATTGGTAAGTCAGTGACTTCAGATGTAAGTGAGTTTAAGCAGACTATTTTATATGCTTATGTGATTAATACTAGTTATAAAGATGAACTTTTGAAATATTATGGTAAAGATATAAAGGTTTCAGAAATGGATAAGGTTAAGAAGATTTTTGATGAATCTGGAGCGCATGAGTATGCAGAGGTGACAATGGATAGATTATTTAAAGAGAGTTTTCAAGCTATTTTAGATTTAGATTTCTTGGATTTAGATAAGAAAAAGTTATTATTAGGGTTTGCGGAATTTTTGAGAGTTAGGTCTAAATGATTAAAAAAATAGTTGTATTTATATTTGTTTTATTATTAGCTGGATGTGGAGTAGAGACTAAGGTTATTGAAAAGGCTAATGGTGACTCAAAGACTTATTTGTTTTTTAAGAATTTTAACCCTAGTAATTATTATGTAGAGTTTTGGGATAGAAATAATCATAAAAATGATGATACGAAAATTATTATGGCTAGAAGTGGTGATAAGTATTATTATGAGATTGATGGTTCTAGTAAGATGATAGTTATTCAAAAAGATGGTTATATGTATACGGCTGATCCACAAATGAAAAGTTATATTAAGGTAGAAAGTCCACTTGAAGATTATGCTTATGGAGTTTTGCCTAGCGATATGACGACTTTAAAGGTTTCAGGCTATGAGACTGGAGAAGAAAAGATTTATGGTAAGAAGTATATTTATGAGAAATATACTAATGATAATGATGAGTCGGTATATTATTTTGATGGTGATGATTTAGTTTATGTTAGGTATAAAGGGCCTTTAAAGAATGTATTTTTTAAGTTTAATTTAAAAAAGAATAAGGTGGATGAAGATTTATTTAAGATACCTGATGGTTATTTAGAAAATACTTATTGATTTACAAAGTAATGATTTAATGATAAGATTGAATTGGAGGCAGAATATGAAGAAAATTTTTAAAGTGTTACTTGTGGTAGTTATGACTTTTATGATGACTAATAGTGTTATGGCAAAAGAGGTTGATCATTTTAAAAGTGTTATTGATGAGAAAGCGGTTATTAAAGATGATGTGAAGGGTTCTAGTGCGGTTATTGGTAATGACGCTTTAATGAAAGGTAAAACTGAGGGTGTTGGTTTTGCGATTGGTAATACGGTTACATTTAATGGTAATAGTGAATATTTAGTGGCAGCTGGAAATTCTTTGGATGTTAAAGGGGTAGTAAGAAATGATGCTTTTATTGCTGGTAATGTTGTCAATATTGATAAGAAGGCAGATTTACAAAGAGATGTTATAATTTTGGGTGCTGATATTACGGTTAATGGTAAAGTTGGACGAAATATTAGTATATATGGCTCTAATATTGAGGTTAAAGGAGCTTTAATTGAAGGAAATGTTAAGATATATGGTACTAATGTAAGTATTGATGATAGTACGGCTATTAATGGTAATTTATCGTATCCTTCTGATGCATTGGTAGATGTGGCTGACGGGGTAGTAAAAGGCGAAATTATTAAGAGTGATGCGATAGAAAATAATGATGATGAATTTATTACTATGTTGATGGGTAAATTTTGGTCATTTATGTCACTTATTTTGATATTTGCGGTTTTGAGTTTGGCAGTATCTAAAATATTTACTCGTGTTCAAAAGGAATATGAGAAGTTTGATTTTAATAAAGGTTTAGAGGTTTTTACTAAGGGACTTATGTTTTTAATTATTGTACCATTTATAGTTGTTATTCTATTTTTGATGTCAATAGGCATTCCACTTTCTTTAATTTTATTAGCTTTATACTTTATTATTATGTATTTATCTACAATATTTACTGGTTATTTACTTGGTTATAAGTTATGGCAGAAGTTTTTTGATAAAGATATAAATATGCTTGTGGTAGGTATTTTTGGAATGGCAATTTTATTTATTTTAAATCTAATTCCTGGTATTAGCTTTATTGTTTCAGCTTTGACGGTTATAATTGGTATTGGAATAATATACGATGTTATTTTAAAGAAAATTGGCTCTAATGATTAGAGTCTTTTTTTTAATTAAAACATATAATATGGTGGGGTGATGATATGTATACAATATATCAAGTAAAAAATGGTGATACTTTAGCTAGTGTAGCTAGTGATTTTGGAATTTCAGTGGATAATCTTTCTAATTTAAATGGGATTATGGTTGGTAGTGTGTTAAATCCAGGTGATTTTATTGTGGTACCAAAGAAACAGGAAGATAATCCTTATTTTATGGAATATGTGGTTAAAAAAGGGGATAATGTTTATGCAATTGCGAAGGCAATTAATGTTAATCCCAGTTTTCTTTTAAGACTTAATGGATTAAATGATAGTGATATAATTTATCCTGGTCAAAAGATTATGATTCCAAGAAGTGGTGTTAAGTTTTATATTACTGCTTTTGATGATACTTTTAATGATTTAGTGCATTTTTTTGGTGTTGATGCGAATGAAATTGTTAGTCAAAATAGAATTATTTATTTAACTAGCGATCAATTAATTGTTTATAAAAAATAAAGTTTTCTGGCTTTGTTTTTTTATTTGTCTTTTTTTTTGCCATTTTTTGTTATATAATTATATTGGTGATAGCATGAAGAAAATTCTTATTTTAATCACTATAATGTTTATGCTTACTGGTTGTGGTAAGACCACTTATGATGAGGTAAGTTATAGTGATCTTAATAATATGATAGATAATAAAGAGGATTTTATTTTATTTATAGGTTCAAGTACTTGTAGTGCATGTACGGCTTATAAAGTTACATTAAATGACATTATTAAAGAGTATAATGTAGATGTTAAGTATATTGATTTATCTAAGTTATCTAAAGAAGAACAGTCAGAGCTTACTAGTGAGTTTCCTATTTCTGGTACACCAACGACTTTATTTATTACTGATGGTAAAGAAGAAGATACACATAATAGAATTGATGGTAATGCGAGAAATAGTAAAATTGTAGAGAAATTTAAAGAAAATGGATATATAAAGGATTGATAAAATGAATGAGAATAATATGAATGCGATAAATGAAGTGACACCACTTGATCCTGCACAATTTCCGATTATTACGAATTATTGTGAAAATTTAACGACAAAAGAGTATGTGACAAATCCAGCGATTGCGCGTGAAGATGAAATTAAGAAAACAATTTTAGTTTTACTTACACCTGATAAGTCTGCTTTGCTTATTGGTAAGCCTGGTATTGGTAAAACAGCTATTGTTGAAGGTATTGCATATAAGATACAAAGAGGCGATGTGCCAAATGCTTTGAGAGGTTTTAATATTTTAAAAATTAATACTTCTTCAATGCTTGGAACAATGATGGTTAATGGTAAACAAGAGTCGGTTACTAATTTGATTGTTTCAGAACTTAAAAGAGCACCAAAAACAATTCTATTTATTGATGAGGTGCATACATTAATTGGTGGAGCAGCTGATGGACCGATGGATTTGGCTAATATTTTAAAGCCGGCTTTGGACCGTGGAGATATAAAGGCTATAGGTGCAACGACGACGATTGAGTATGAAACTTATATTGTTAGAGATAGAGCTTTTTTAAGACGTTTTGATAGAATTGATGTTTTGGAGCCAGATAGGGAAGCGACTATTCAGATTTTATTAGGTACAATTCCAAAAATTGAGTATAAAACAGGTATTAAAATGATACCAAATAGTTTTATTAGACGTTTGCTTATGGAATCAATTGTGGATGCGACAAGTGAATATAAGAGGGTTTATGGTCTTTCAGCGATGTATCCAGATGTTTCACTTTCAGTTTTGTCTGGTTCATTTTCAAATGCTTTATTTGAAAATAAGGAAGAAGTTGGAATTTTAGATGTTTATATTGCGATACGTGATAGTAAACGAATTTATCCAGATAGTAGAGTAAAAGAATGTGCGGCTTTTAGAGAGAAGTTTTTACGTATTTGTGAAGAAAAAAATATTGTTTTACCTGATGTTAAAATTGAAGATATCGATGTTGAAGATGAACTTTAATTAATAAGTGTGAAAAGGAGGGTGAAAATGAAAAAGGAAGTGCCAACAAAAAATTATTTTATACTTATTTTGATATTTTTAGTGACAATAGTAGCTGTTTTTTATGTGCGTGACTGGTATATAACTACTAAAGAGTATTATGCGCAAAATTCGGTAATAACGAAAGTGGTTAGGGAGATTAAAAGTGATGAAATAGCAAATTATGCGATGGAAAATCAAAGATTTATTTTGTATGTTTCGTCTGGCCATAATTCAGAAATTAAGAATTTTGAAGATGATTTTAAAAACTTGATTCAAAAGTTAGAACTTAGTGATGGGGTACTTTATATGAATTTGGATGAGGTTAATACTAATAATTTTTATGATTTACTTAAGGATGATTTTTCGTCTAGTTCGAAGATTAAGAATCAAATAGTTAATTCTGAGTCTAGTTTATATTTGTTTGTGGATGGTAAAATTATTAATGTTTTAAATGATGTTAATGATTATTCAGTTAAAAGGTTAGAATCAATTATTGAAAGTTGGGGTGCAAGTGATGCTTAATGTTGTTTTATATGAGCCAGAGATTCCTCAAAATACTGGTAATATTATGCGTACTTGTGCGGCTACTAATACTAAACTTCATTTAATTAAGCCACTTGGGTTTAGTTTAGATGAGAAGTCGATTAAAAGAAGTGGGGCAAATTATATTAATGAATGTGATTATACTGTATATGAAAACTTTAATGATTTTTTAAGTAAAAATGATGGTACTTTTTATTTTTTAACTCGTTATGGTCACAAGCCTCATTCTTCTTTTGATTATAGTGATAAGAATGAGAATATTTATTTGGTGTTTGGTAAGGAAAGTACGGGTATTCCAAAGGATATTTTGAAAGATCATTTGGATACTTGTCTTAGAATACCGATGACAAATAAGGTAAGAGCACTTAATGTTTCAAATACGGTGGCTATAATGGTGTATGAGGTTTTGCGACAACAAAATTACGAGGGATTACTTTTTGATGAGCCGTTTAAAGGTGCGGATTATTTAGAAAGATAAATAATATTTAGAATAGGAAGGGGCATGTTTTATGGAATTTTCAATTTGGTTTTGGGTTATTTTAATTGCAATCCTTGTACTTTTGGCGTTAATTGGTTATTTGTCTGAAAGTATGAAAAAGTCTAAAAATGTAGATAAAAAGGATAAAAGTTCTGGTGATAAAAATGTTAATATGGCGGTGCCTAATAATGTTCCAGAGGTTAAGACTGATGATTGGACGGCTATGCCAGAAGTTAGTGCTGGACCTGTTAATACTGGCGAAGTAAAGTTGGAAAGTGCAGAGGCGGTAAATATAAATGCGGATTCTTTGAATGGTGATTCAAAGGTTAATGAAGTTTCTGTAGCTGAACCGGTTTTGAATAATGATGCGGTTTTAGAAACTGAGACGATGGCAAATATGAATGAACTACCTAAGGTGGAGCCAACTATGAATGTTGGTGCAGTTAGTCCAGTAGAACCTATCACAAATGTTGCGGAGCTTCCTAAAGTAGAATCTGTTAATGAAGTGTCTTTAGTAAATTCAGCATCAAATATTGGTGAGGGTCCAGCAGTGAGCGCAGAGCCTGAGACGTTAGATGTTCAGCCGGTGGTACCAGAAACACCGGTAGTTAATAATACGGCTAGTGAAGCTTCAGCGAATAATAATATATGGAATTCTTAGGAATTTCTTTTTTTATTAGAAATTTGCTTTGGATAAATCAAAAAAAGTATTTGTCAGAACGAATGTTTGTGATATATTTAGTGTATCAAAGATTGAAGGTGATGGCATGAATATATTAAAAGGCTATGTATTTAGAATGTATCCAACTAAAAAGCAAGCACAATTAATTAATAAAATAATTAGGATGGCGACAATTCGATACTAGTTTATGGAGGAGTCTTAGATTGCATAAAAGTAGAAAAAACTTATAACGTCCAAAATTTATTTTGCCTTTTGTTTAAAGTGATTTACTAGTTTTACAAAAATAAAGGGTTTTATCAAACGCTTAAGTATGATATAATTATTTAAGTTAGATGGAGGTTATTTCAATGACAATAGAATCATTAATTGAATTAGGCAGGAAGATACTTGATATTTTATTAGTATGGGCTTTATTCTATTTTATTTTAAAGAGTTTACGAAAAAATGTTAAGATGATTATGCTGTTTAAAGGTATTTTAATTATTGTAATTACAAAGATTTTGGCAGATGCTTTAGATTTAGTAACAATTGGTTATTTGATTGATTATGTAATTGAGTGGGCACCACTTGCTTTGATTGTTATTTTTCAGCCAGAGATACGTGATGCTTTGGAGCAACTTGGAAGGGCACAATTACTTGGTAGACATAAAACATTATCTTTAAGTGAGCTTGAAAAGTCGATTGGCGAGATTACTAGTTCAGTTGATTATATGAGAAAGATGCATATTGGGGCTTTAATTGTTATTGAAAGAGAAAATAGTTTGGCAAGTTATGTAGAGAAAGCTCAAAAAATATATGCGGATATTTCAGGGCCGCTTTTATCATCTATTTTCTTTACGAATAATCCACTTCATGATGGTGGGGTAATTATTCGTGGTGATAAGATTATATGTGCTGGTGCGGTTTTTCCAACAAGTGATAGTATGGCTATTAGTAAAAGATTAGGTACGCGTCATAGAGCAGCATTAGGAATTGCGGAGAGGACAGATGCAATAGCACTTGTGGTTTCTGAGGAAACTAGTAGAATTTCTATAGCAATGAATGGTGAACTTATTTATAATCTTTCTTTAGATGAAGTAAGAATTCGTTTATTAGAGGCTTTGGCACCTTCACATAAAATTTTAGACGGAGCAAAGGAAGGTGGAAGAAATGAATAAAAAACCTGGAATTTTTAAGAGAATTATACGTTTTATTGATAAAAAAATTATTGTTCCTATTACAAAACTTGTTATGAAAGTGGCTAAGTTAGGTGGTTCTAATAGGTCTTTAGAGACATGGCTTTCTAGGAGTAATACTTTACTGTTTGTTTCGCTTTTTCTAGCGGTTTTAGTATTTTTCTTATTTGATCAAAAGAAAACGCTTTTTAATGATACTAGTGCTGAAGTTTTAAAAGATCAAAAAGTTGAGGCAGTTTATAATGAGGAAGCTTATGTGGTTGAAGGATTACCTGATAAAGTTGATATTACACTTATGGGAAGTAGAAGTGATTTGTTTATTGCTAAACAGTCAACAGCATCTAAGGTTACGGTTGATTTAACCGGATTAAAGCCTGGTACGCATAAGGTTAATATTGAGTATATGAGACCGAATGATTCAGTTGAGTATAGTGTGAATCCTTCAGTGGCGACGGTGAATGTTTATCCTAAAGTATCAGAGTCTAAGACTTTGACAATGGATTTATTGAATCAAGATAGTTTGGATAAAAAATTAGTTGTTGATAATGTTACACCAGAAGTTGATAAAGTAGTTATAAAAGGAACTGATGATGAGAATGCAATTAATAGTTTGAAAAAAGTGGCGACGGTTAAAGCACTTGTCGATGTATCAGCTTTGAATAATCAGGATGTCGGAACGGTTACACTTAAAGATGTACCACTTAAGGCTTATGATTCAAATGGTAATAGTTTGGATATAGAAATAGTACCATCGAAGATTCAAGTTACAGCTTCATTATCTTCTCCAAGTAAAACGGTACCTATTAGAGTTATTCCAAAAGGTGATGTGACTTTTGGACAAGCAATTAGTTCTATTACACTTAACGAGAGTAATGTAACGGTATATGGAAAGCAAAGTGTACTTGATGATTTAGAATATGTGCCTGTTACGGTTGATGTTGATGGGTTAAAGGAAAATAGAGAGTATAAACTTGAGCTTGAGAAACCAAAAGGTATTAAATCAATGAGTGTGAATAATGTTACAGCGCAAATTACTTTAGGTACGGCAACTGATAAGGATATTTCAAATGTTAATATTGATGTGCGTAATTTGAATGATAAGTATAGTGTTCAAGGTTTATCACAAAATGATATTCAAGTTACGGTAAATGTTAAGGGTGTTGAATCCGTTTTGAATAGTTTGACGGCTGAAGATATTACGGCTTATATTGATTTAAAAGACTATAAGCCTGGGGAATATGAGGTTGAAGTTAAAGTTGAAGGAACGGATGCTAGAGTACAGTATTTATCTAAGACGAAAAAAGTTAAAATTAGAGTTGTTGAAAAGTAGCTATTTAGCTACTTTTTCGTTGACTTTATTTGAAAAAAATATTATTATTAATATAAAGGAGCGAGGTAATATGTTTGAAAAAATTAGGAATACTTTGATTGCAACCTCTATTTTATATTTGATTTTTGGTTTAATTATGTTGTTTTTCCCATCTATGGTGATTACTTCGGTTTGTTATCTGGTGGGAATTATGTTTTTATTTGTCGGTGTATCGGGAATTGTGATGTATATAAAAACGGAAATTAAAACAGCTTTTAGTAGTTTTACTTTAGTTATGTCAATTATTTTTGGGGCTTTTGGTGTCTATGTTCTTTTAAATCCTGAGTCATTTGCTTCATTTTTACCACTTGTTGTTGGGATATTTTTACTTGTTGATTCTATTAGTAAGTTATCTATGGCTTTTGATTTGAAGAATGCTTCATATAATAATTGGTGGCAAATGTTAATTGTGGCTTTTATTGTTTTAGGATGTGGACTTTTACTTGTGTTTAATCCATTTGAAGCATTAGCTGTTAGTGTTCAAATTATTGGAGCGATACTTATTGTAGATGCAGTATCTAATATATTTACTATTTATAGTTATTCTAAAATTAAATAAATCTACCTGGTGGTAGATTTATTTTGTATCTAAATGGACGAATAATAATCCAATATTAATTAGACCGGTAATACCAACTAATGAATATATTATTCTACTGAACATTGATTGTGAGCCAAAAAGACTAGCAACTAAGTTAAAGTCGAAAAGGCCGATTAGGCCCCAGTTTATGGCACCGATAATTGTTATAACTAAGCATATTTTTTGTAATGTTTCCATGATTTCACCTTCCTCTAGTATTTATGATGGTCATTTATGAAAAAAATATTCATATTAAAAAAATTATTTCCATATAATTAACCAGAAAGCTGGTGAGATGATGAAAAAATTTTGTTTAATTTTGTTTGTTTGTTTTTTAATGGTAGGTTGTGGAAAGTATACTGTAAAGGATGCACAGAGTGATTTGGAGAAAAAAATTAATAAAACTGATAGTTATAATTTAACTGGTGAGATGGAAATAATAAATAATGATGATGTTTATAAATATGATGTTGATGTTTCTTATAGTAAGACTGATAAATTTAGAGTATCTTTAAAAAATAAAACAAATAATCATGAACAAATTATTTTAAAAAATAGTGATGGTGTTTATGT
>CALVXV010000038.1 GCA_944371685.1 uncultured Bacilli bacterium
TTTTTTTAGTTTTTGTTTTAAGTTATTCTCTTAGATTTTTACTAATCATCTCTTGATACTCTGCAAGCTGTTTAATTCGTGAAATAATGCGTCCTGCTTTAATGATTTCATCACCTTTAGAAGTGAATGCCAAATGATTTTCTAAAGCTTTTAAATCTAAATTAGAGGTAAAAAAAGTTGGTAATTTTTCATCCATTCTATACTGTAAAAGTGGACACAAAATTTCATCACGAGACCAAGGAGTCACCGCTTCAGCACCTAAATCATCAATTAGAAGTAAGGGAACCTTTTTAACATAATTATACTTATTTTTAAATTCACTTTTAACATCTGAATTAAATGAAGATTTTAAACTATTTAAAAATTCAGGCCAAAATACAATCGCACTTTTTATTCCATCTTTACCAAGCTCATTAAGCATGGCAGCTATTAAATATGTTTTACCACAGCCAAAATTACCACATAAATAAAGACCTTTTTGATGAATATTTTTTTTATAATTTTTTATAAATTCTGTAAGCCATAAAATAGTCTGATATCTATTTTTATCTGTTTTATAAATTTTTTTTATTGAGGCTTCTTTAATTTCTTTAGGTACATTAAAAAGCATTGTATTAGCGTGCGACTTTTCTTCTTTATCTAATTTTTTCTTATACTTACAAGGTTTATAACTAAATTCCAAGGCTTCACCATTTAACTTTGGCAATTTGGCATATCCAGTTATTTTATTTTGACAAGCTGCCAAGCCAGGACAATTTTGACAATTATGATATTCTATAGAACTTTCTTCTAAAAGCGAGGTATATTTTTTGAGAACTTCTCTTTTTATTTTTAATTTGCACACAAATTCTTTAAAATTTGTATTTTGTAAAGCTTCATCATAAGATTCATCTAATAAATAATCCAAATTATTTTTTTTTAGTTTATCTCCAACCTTCTGCATTCAAATCACCTCTATAAATCTTTCAAGCTAGCTTCTAAGGCTGCAATATCATCACTACTTGCCACATTTTCTTCAAACTTTTTATCAAACCAATCAGGCCTTGCTTCTTTTTTGATGGTTTTAGTTTTAGCTTTATTTTTATTTTCTTTTTTACATATATTCATAGCTTCTTCAACCGTTTTTATATTACTTCTTTTCCACTGATTGGCAATTGTCAACACGAAATTACGAGTTAATTTATTATCATTAATTCTAAGTACATAATCAATAAGTACGTTGACAACCCCAGGAGGTAACTCATAATCAACCATTAAATTTTCCACTAAAAGTAAATCTTTTTTACTAGGTTTAATTCCCTTATTTTTACCGGTTATAAAGTCATAAGGTGAAGTGGTTTCAAAAGTATATATCTGTTTAGATTTTCGTGAACCATCACCAACTTTTTTTCGTAAATATTCAGGTTGTTTTTTATAAACCAAAGAAGGCGTCGTATTTTGATGTTCAAAAGTATAATAATTATGACAATTAGAGCGTAATAAATCTTTATCAATTATTTTCTTTTCATTTACTGAATTACGAATTAACTCTGAAAGTTCGCCTTCATCTAAATTATAAATATAGGCAAGCTTATAAATTAAAGACTTAGTCTCTTTTGTGATTGAACGGTGATTTAAAATTTCCCCTGGTATTAATGCGAGTAAACTATTTAAATCAATGTTTTCATCTACCAATAAATCTACCTGCTTAACTTTACGAACATCATTACCATCATATACCTCTAAAGCGTTTGTCACTTCAAAAGTATCTGAAAAAGAAATACTGACATCTTTATAATCTTTTAAATCAATAGATGGTATTTTAAAGATATTTAAAACTTTCTCATATTCTGGTCTACCAATATTACTAATAAGAGTAGTAGCCAAAATGGGATTATCTATAAATTCGCTAGGTTCTAAAGGAGAATATAACTCATAAATATAGCTATTAATATTTCCTTTTTTCATGTATGTTTTCAAAAGCCCTATAGCTTCTAATTTTTCTCTAGCTTCTAAAATATCTTCTAATTTTATCCGCATTTCAGCCATCAAACTATGATGAGTATACTCTGCTGAAATAATTTGACTCGCGTCTAAATTACTCCATAATGTAAAATATAGGCTTATAGCCACACTACCAATGATAGGCTGATATAGTTTAATTAAAACAAGGCGAGATTCATTATTTAAAATTGTTGCGTTTTTAACAATATAAGTATCTGCTGGTAGTAAATTCATCTTACCTCACCTCTTTTAATAGTGTATCACATTTTAAACAAAAAACCTAGCAAACGCTAGGTTAAAAACTATTATTTATTAGCTTTCATTTTTTTATCACGATATATAACTACTGCTACACCGCTAGCAATTATAAGTAATCCGACTCCTAAAATTGTAAGTGAAAGTTTAGAAGCTGTATTAGGAACATTTATAACAGTACCACAATCCCATGCACCATATAATGTCATGTTATTATTTAAAGCTGTACCGTCAACCCATTTACCAGTTAAATCTTCTTTAGTATACCAACCATTAAATTTACAATTTTCTTGTCTAGTAGTTAATTCTTTTTCTTGATTATAACTAGTACCTTTGTCATAGCAACTTCTACCAGGAGTTGGATCAGTTAAATTAGGATCTGGTTTAACATCACCTACTATAACATAATCAACACAAACTTTTGGTTTATCTACTTTAGCCGTTAAACTAACTTCTTTAGATAATTCATCAGTATACAAAGTTACTAAACGTTGATAAGATGTATCAGTTGGCTGATAAATATATGATGTAGCATTTCCAGTAGCTGATACTTTAACTTTAATCGTTGTTGATTGCGCTAAAGCATTAGCCGGAATTTTAACTATAAATTTATCGCCGGCATTAAATGTATCTTTCTTATTTCCTTTAGTATCAGTAACAACAGTACCACTAGGAGCACCACTAACACTAACTTTATAAGTTGAAGCACCAGTCAAAGTTGGAGCTATTTCTTCGGAAACAAAGTAATTTCCATCACTAGATAAATTCATATTAGAATTACTTACATTAACATCTAATGATGATTTAGCATTAGCTTTAGCGTTCTTAGCTTCACTAACTAATTTTTGAATATAACTTCTAATTCCATAAGGATCTGCTGCATCAGTTGTAAAATCTGAACTTAATTTATCAGTTTGACCAGTATCTGACAAATACCACCAAACAGCAGCTTGAGTAATAAATCTATCTTGTTCTCCATTACCTTTGATAGTTTTATATGGATAACCATTTTGAAGGATATATGTTAATCCGGCATCTCCCTCTTTTACTAATGAAACATTAGTAGTTTTTTCTGGCCATTTTTTAGATAAATCCATACAGTAAGCTACTTTACCATCTGAAGTTTTAAATTTCGCCCATTTATAATTTTCTCCAATATAAGAGACCATAACTCCTTTTTCCCTATTAATTGTAGGGTTTTTAGGAGCTGCATTAATTGAAGGTATTAAAGTAACCGAAATAACTGCAACTATTAATATACTAATTAAAGCATTAAATACTTTTTTAATATTTTTCATGTTTATTCCCCCTTACTTTGACTAACGCGTTTTCCTTACTGAATTTTGTTGTGTATTTTGCTGACTAGCAAGCCATTCTTTTCTCTCTGGACTATTCATCCAAGCTTCTGCAATAACTTCATAATCTGTTTCTGGTGTCACTGGCTCTGGGTCTTTAGAATTATCAAGTTCAGCGCCACCGTCACCCTTTTTACGTTTAGAGCCAGCAATGCCTGCTCCAATAAGCCCCGCACCAGCAATTCCACTTACAGCAGCCATTACTGCAGCTGGATCACCCGTTTGTGGAAGATTCGAAGTTACTGTATATACAGGTTCTGGAGTTGGCTCCGGTGTAGGTTCCGGAGTTGGTTCAGGCGTTGGCTCCGGTGTAGGTTCCGGAGTTGGTTCTGGCGTAGGTTCAGGTGTAGGCTCCGGCGTAGGTTCAGGCGTTGGCTCCGGTGTTGGTTCTGGTGTAGGCTCAGGAGTTGGTTCAGGCGTTGGCTCCGGAGTTGGCTCTGGATCTGGAGTATCTTCTATTGGTTTATCACCAGGTTCAGCATCTGGATTATCTGACATATCTTGATTTTCGCCTAATTGATCATTTTCTAATTTTTCATAATCATCTTTAGTAATACTCGTTACTAAATTACCATCTTTATCATATACTTTATAATTTTGCCCATCAGAAGTTGAAAATACATAATCACCAATTGTTGCAGATTGTTCAGTTTGACCATTTTGAATCATTTCATCAGTTGGAGCTGAAGGTAAAACATCAGAATTTACTATTGCATCTTCTGGAAGTTTACCACTTTGCTTAAGTTCATCAATCAAATCTTGAAGTTGTTCACCACTCAAGCCAACACCACCTTGAGCAATTGTATAACTTCCGTCTTCATTTTTAATAAATAAATATTCATTATCATTAACTTCAAAATCAGACACACCATCATTAGTTTGTTGATTTTCTTGAGTATTATCTTGAACGTTCTCATTCTGAGATATCCAAGAAGTAATCACATTACCACTTGCATCATTAATAACAACATTACCATTTTCATCTTTAGTGGCCGTATATCCTGAATCCCCTAAGATTACAGATGATCCAGCTTCTAAATTAGCATCAACAGTTTCTTTATCAAAAGCATTAACACTACCATATTTATCTGTAATTTGCTGTAATTGATCCTCAGAAACATCCCCAACAACATAAATTTGTCCATCTTGTTCAAAAACTTGATAACCATTTTCATTATTTTCTAAAACATTTTTATCACTTTCAATAGTTGACTGAGTAGTTTGATCATTTTGTGTATTATCAATTACATCTTCTTGTATATTATTTTCCACATTTGTTATATTAGTATTTTCAGATGTCATATCAGAAGATACATTTTCCATATCATTAGTATTTTCTTGAACTTGAACATCATCAGTAACTTCACCAACTTCTGGAACTCTACTATCAATTTCCTCATTAATAGCAGGTGTAGAAGTTTCTTGAGTACTATCACTAGTCATAGAAGCATCCATAGTATCTTCATGCCTAGCATCAGTAATCGCTTGAGAAACCGCTACCGCTTCATTAATTTGTTTAGCAAGTTCATCACTGCCAATCATAGAATCATAATCAACAGTTTGTGTATGACTTTCTTGAGTAGTATTATTAACAATACTGGCATCTTGAGCAAGAGCCGGTGTCGGAGCTCCAGCTAACATACTAAGTAAACCACCAGCTAAAACAGCATCTTTAAACAATCCTTTTGGATTACTTAACAATCTACGTAATTTGTCTTTTAAAGAGCCATCAATACTTTCAGCTCTCAAATGTTTTGCTCTATAAACCTTAAATCTTTGAAACATATATATCCCCCATTTCTAATTTCATCACGCTTCTTTTGTTTTGGCGCATATAATATCATTAAATTTAATATTTGTCAAATTAACACATTTTAAACCTAAACATATATAAAAGTCTCAATTTCATTATATTCATCTTTTAAAACTTCCATATATATTTCATCATAAAATTGGTTTTTAAAACAATATGTTTTATGTCTAATACCAAACTTTTTAAATCCTAAACTTTCATATAATTTTATGGCTTTTTTATTAAATGAAAATACCTTAAGCATAATATTATTCAAATTCAAATTATTAAAACCATAATCTAATAAAAGTTTAATTGCTTCTTTACCATATCCTTGGCCTCTATTTTTTTTATCACCTATAAAAATTTTAAGTTCTGCATTTTCATGTATTAAATCGACACATGAAAAACCGCAAAAACCAATAAGTTCATCACCCTCTTTTGAAATAATTCCAAAATTATAATCATTTTGATTATCTCTAAGCCACTCTTTTGCTTTTTCCACTGTCACAACCTCAGTATCAATACCAATATTTTCACTAACAGTCTTATCATTAAACCATTTAACAAATATTGAAACATCATCGCTACATAGAGGTGACAAATATAGTCGGCTGCCCATAAGTTTAACAAAATACTTCATACAAACACCCTCTATACATACAATTATAACAGAATTATATCATTTTGACTATTATTATTTCACATTTTTACCTTATTTTACATAGGAAAATATATAATTAAAACAAAATATCAAAAATAATTATATCAATTATTACCCAGCAGTAAACTTTCTATACTTCACAACAACTTTAAACTTTAAATCTAAAACATCAACCGTTTCTTCTATAAACAATTTTTTACAAAGCAAATTCCTAATCAAAATAAAAATTGCTAGGAAAGTTCACTAACAATTTTTTTAAATTCATTACCTCTATCTTCAAAATTTTTATATTGATCCCAACTCGCACAAGCCGGACTTAATAAAATTGTATCTCCTTCCAAAGAAATATTATAAGCCACTTTAGTTGCTTCTTCTAAATTATCTGTAACCGTCACATCAATATTATTATCTAAAGCAAATTGCTTAATTCTATTCTTAGTTTCACCATAGCAAACAATATGTTTAACATGAGTTAAATAAGGTAAAAGTGGTTCAAAACTATGTCCTCGATCTAATCCACCTAATATAAGCACCACCTCATTAGAAAATGATTTTAAAGCCGTTATTGTTGAATCAACATTAGTTGCCTTAGAATCATTATAAAACTCCCTTCCATTTAATTTTCTAACAAACTCTATTCTATGTTCAACTCCAGCAAAATTATTCAAAACTTCTTTAATAACATTATTAGAAACATTAAACTCTTTGGCAACCAAAATAGCTGCCATAATATTTTCATAATTATGTATACCTTTAACTCTAATATCAGATATTTCTGCCACCTTTTCTCCTTCATAAACAATTGCATCTTTATCTATATAAATATTTGCTTGTCCTTTAGAAGAAAAATATACCTTTTTAGCCTTTAAATTATGTGTAAGTTCACATATTGCCTTATCTTCCTTATTTAAAATAGCCACATCTAAACCACTTTGATTTCTAAATATTCTAAGTTTATTTAACTTATATTTTTCATAGGTTCCAAAAAAATCTAAATGTACTGGAAATAAATTAGTCAAAACAGCAATATCAACTTTAAAAGTATCTAAATTAACTAGTTGATGACTAGAAATTTCTACCACTAAAATATCTCCATTTTGAATATCCTGTAATTGACTACATAGTGGATAACCAATATTGCCAGCTAAATGCACCGGCAACCCAGCCGCCTTTAAAAATTCATAAGTAATAATTGTTGTTGTTGTTTTACCATTAGAACCTGTAATTCCCACAATTTTAACTTCAGGCAAATACCTATAAGCCACTTCCAATTCAGTAATAACAGGAATATTAAACTCTTTGGCTTTTAAAACAACTGGATGATCTAATCTAACTCCAGGATTTTTGACCACATAGTCATAACTATCATCAAAAATTTCACCTTGGTTCTTAGTAATAATTACATTAATTCCAAGATCTTCCAATTCTCTAATAATATCTAAATCATCACATTTTACATCAGTAATTAAAACATGGTTGTCAGTAGCTAATAATTTAGCCACTGAGCACCCACTTTTACCCATACCTAAAACAAATACCTTTTTATCTTTAAACATAAGCTACCTCCTAGCTAAAAGGTTTAAACTAAAATCTTTTCATGATTCTATCAACTTCCGACTCTAGCTTAGATTTCATAATACAATCTGCAAAACCATCTTGTAAATAATGTAATTTAATAAACTCTTTATTATCATCTATCATAACTACTACTGGCGTATGAAATTTTTTATTTTTCTTAAGTTCCTTTAAAACATCTAAAGCACTAAATGTAGAAGTTTCATCATCTAATATTATTAAATCATACTTAATATTAGAAGCAATTTTTTCAATTACATCCCTTCCAAAAAGTGATCCACTAACCTCAGCATCATGATTTTCAAGAAATGTTGTTATTTTAGCAAGTTCTTTCGCATCATCATCAACAACCATAACTTTTTTATTACGATATAAACTTTGTTCATAACTTTCAAGTTTTTTAGAAATTTCAGTCTCTTTAGATTCGACAATTTTTTGTTCAAGTACAATATTAACTGTTGTTCCTTCCTCATCACTTTTGACCATCAAATTACCACCAAGTAATGCAATTAACTTTTTAACCTCTTTTAAACTTAACATCTCACCATCACGATTACGCAAATCAATCTGTGATAATTCCTCACTATTTAAACTTAAAATATTGTTAACTTCCTCAATGCTCATACCAGCACTAGTATCACTAACTGTAATAATAAGCCTACACACACCATATTTTATAATTCCATTAACCTCTAAATTAATCTCACCAGTAGCGGTATGTTTCAAAGCATTAGCCAAAATAGAATTAACAGCTTGCTTCAACTTAATAGAATCACCATATAAATAACTAGGTAGTACATTACTTATCACACAATTAAACTTAACCTTTTTATCAACTTGTTGTTCAAAACGATACTCAATTTCTTTAAAAATATTTATGGCATTATAACGACTATCATAAATCTTAAGTCTTTTAGTAGTCATACTAGACACATCCAAAGCATCATTTATTAAATAATCTAACTCAGTTCCAATATTATTAATATATCTAATTTTTTCTTTAATTTCATCAACGCTATTATAATTTTGAAGTTCAGCACTTACCCCAATAATATCCTTAACCGGTTTTTTAATTTCTTGAGTCATTCTAAACAAAAAATTAGAAGTATCTTGATTAGATTTTTCAATTAATTTTTTATTTTTATATAATTCTTCCATCATCTGTACATCTGGATTTTCGATAGTAAAATACATAAGAAAAGTTACAAAAACATGTACAGCAGTTGCTAATAACAAACCTGGATTAAAATACTGAATTGCTGAACAAACACTGCCAAAAATTACAAATACCACAAGTGGTAAAAATCTTTTATCTTTAAAATTTCGAAAATTCCAAACCACCGAAACGCAAGCAATAAAACAAAATAACACCGTTGCCAAATAAATTAAATTTACACTGCTACCATAAGTATAGGCAATATCACCTTCATAATAGAAATAAATTGGTAACGCCGAATCAATTAAAGCAAAAACTATAAAAAATACAATGAAAAATCTATTAACTTTTTTAATTAATTTTTGCTTCCGCTTAATCTGCAAAGCAATCGTTACAATATATGCACACAAAGTAGTTGCCCAAAGCAATAAGAAAATCAAATATATTTTAGCTACACTATAGCTTAATATTGGCGTGGTTTGATATAAAGGTCCAACAAAATCTAAAACAATTTCCAAAACAAGTTCAATTAAAGCAATTATAATCAAATAAGAATATATTTTATTTTCTAAATTTCGTAATCTTCTCTTACTAAAAAATACAACAACCAGCAATAATAAATAAATTAACGCTTCAAATAAGAAAAACTTTCCAGTACTCATTTTGTCACCCCATTATCCCAAATTATTCTTTATCACTTTTTGAGTTCCTTTTTTAGCTTTTTCATTTGCTTTAGCTTCTTCCTCGGCCATTTTTTCAAGTGTCAAATAATCAATTTTATCAGCTTTAGTCCTTGGTAAAGCATCAACAAACTCAAAAGTTTCTGGAATTTCAAATGGTTTTAATTGAATAGTATCTCCATTATCATTAATAACTCTTGGACTTTCCAAACATTTTCTAATATATTCATCAGTAACTTCGTCACGTGGCATTCCTTCTTTTAAAACAACATAAGCCTTGCCAACATAAAGATTCTTCTCATCAGGCATTTTAACTACTGCACAATTCTCAATCCCATCAACAGTGCCAATAATATTTTGAACCTTATCACAATATACTTTATTTAAATCAGATCTAATATAAAATCTTGATTGACGACCAGTTAAAGTAAAGTACCCATCCTCATCAAGGTGACCTAATGTCTCCGTATTAAAATATACTTTTCCATCATGTTCAATCCAAACTTTATCAGTTAAATCAGGTCTTTTATAATATCCTTTAAATATATGTTTTCCTCGAACACAAAGTATACCAGTTTCACCATATTTTAA